>BAXG01000003.1 GCA_001310455.1 Photobacterium sp. JCM 19050 | reverse complement strand
TGGCTTGGGTATATACACCAGCTATGCTATCAAGCACGAAATTACGAAGGTAATTATTGAATTTTGAAATCTTCTTTTTCGAGACAATGTTTTCTCATCTTGTCGTAAAGGGTTTTCCTTGCCAGCCCCAGTTCTTCCTGGACTTCCTTTAACCGGCCACCATGACGTGTGAGGGCATCACGAAGCACTGAATACTCAAATCGGGATACGCGGTCGGCCAGCGTCAGCTCAGCCGGGTTGTTTTCCATTGCGATGGCTCGTTCCCGGTCAAAGGTTTCCCCCAGCAATACGTGTCTTTCGGCCACGTTTCTGAGTTCCCTGACGTTCCCCGGCCAACGGTGGGACAGCAATTGGGCCTCAAGGTCCGGCTCAATGTGCGGTACTACCAGTCCATAGCGGGAGGCGACAGTGCGGGTGAAGTTGTTATACAACGTCAGGATGTCTTCCTTGCGCTCTCGAAGTGGGGGGAGATGAACCGGTACAAAATCGAGGAAATCAAACAGATCAGCGTTGAAATTTCCTTTGTCTGTCTGGCGCTTTAGGTCACTTTCACTCGAAGACAGTATCCGGCAACCCTTTGGGTCTTCCATTTTGTAAGCTTTTAGCTGCTGGAGAAGTGCTGATTGGCTCTGTGGTGACAATTTATCAATGTCAGCAAGGAAGAGCGTACCGCCGCTGGATGCATTCAGGAGGTTATTTCCTCCGGCATTTTTTTCGAATAACTCACTCTCAAGTGACTGTGAGCCGGCGGACTGGCAACTGATTTTGACAAAAGGGCTGGAGCCATTGCTGCTGTGGTCGTGGAAAAAACGTGCTGAGAGAGAGCGCCCGGTTCCGGGTTCCCCCTGAAAATGAATGGCGGATGAGCCGGTTTTGAGGTGGGTCAATACCCGCCGCAGTTGTTTGATTGCGGGAGCATTCCCCAGAATCCGGGGGCCTGGGCTGCTTTGTGCGGCCAGTTCATCACGAAGCTCACGGTTTTCCAGAATCAGTTGGCGTTTATCTGCTGCCCGTTTGACGACATCCAGAAGGTGTTCTGTTGAAAACGGTTTTTCCAGAAAGTCATACGCGCCGAGCCGCATAGCCTCAACAGCGGTAGAGATATCGCCGTGCCCGGTAAGAACAATAACCTGAAATTCGTCATCGATGACCAATGCCCGCCGCAAAAACTCGATACCATCGATTCCCGGCATATTGATGTCAGTGATAATGACTCCGTCGAACAGGCTATCGAGTTCAGTCAATGCATCTTTGGCCGAAGCAAAGGCGTTGACCTCATAGTCTTCCAGCTCCAACGTTTGGGAGAGGGAGTGCCGGATGCTTCTCTCATCGTCAATGAAAATGACGTTACGTGTCATGCTGATTCCTCATTGTGGCCGGGAACGGTGACGATAAATTCAGCGCCACCGTTTGGGTGATCGGCAACGCGTAACGAACCTGAAAAGGCATCGAGAATACGCCGTGAGATGGTAAGCCCAAGTCCCAGACCGTCTTTCTTGGTGGTAAAGAAAGGATTGAATATCTGTTTCTTCATATCGTTATCAATACCCGGCCCGTTATCCCATACATGGACGGATACAGAGTCTTTGTGGATAGAGGTGTAAATGCCTAGTTGCGGGGACGGTGTTTCTGAAAGCACATGGACGGCATTGGTCAGCAGGTTGATGATGACCTGCTCGAGCTGGACGGCATCCGCGTAGACCTGGCACGGTTGGGGGATGGGATCCACTTTGATAATGATGCCGTGTTTCAGCATATTGGCCTTGGTGAGATTGATGGCTGAAACCACGACATCATGAAGCTGAGCACTGTGGGATGACGCCTGGTGGGATTTGCGGGCAAACACCTTAAACCGGGCGATGATTTCGGTCGCCATTGTGTTTAGCCTGACAATTTCTTTCAGATTTTCGGCCACCAGCGCGTACTTGTTCCGGTCCATGGCCTTAATCCCATTTTCTGCATAGGTGCGCATGGCCGCTAAAGGTTGGTTGATTTCGTGGTTGATACTGGCAGAAAGCTCACCCAGCATCGCCAGTTTAGCCGCTTGTATCAATTCATCCTCAGTGGACTTTAAAACCTGTTGCGTTTGGTCGTACTGCTCCAGCGTGATCCTGAGCTCCTGGTTGGCGTTTTGCAGGGATTCTGTCCGCTCAGCGACCTGATGTTCCAGTTGGTTGTTCAGCTCAGCCAGACGGCGTTTAGCAATGATTGTTTGGGTAATGCTCAGCCCAACGAGCGCAATGAGGCTGTAGAAAGTGGCAAATAAGGCTGAAACGCCGACCACAGCGCCATAAACCGTTGAAGTGGGGGTAAAGCCTACCAGCACCCATCCGGCGTCTTCAGCGCTGCGTGAAGAAGCCAGCATTGACTCGCGACGGTATACATTTAGCCCAAGAGAGAGTTGGTGGCTGTCGAGCAGGTTGTCCAAAGACGTTTCTGCACTGAGATAATTAAGAGGGGTATCACCGTAACGGCGGGATGAATGAATGGCTGATTTTTGTGCCGGTGTCAGTTGTACCAGAGACTGGAAAAGCCAGCCTGAGCGGGAGCTGTAAAACACGACGCCAAGTTGATCAGTAATGGCATAATCGTAAGACTGATACTTCCAGACTTGTTCAATGATTGAGAGATCAACTTTCAGGGTGATCACCCGATAATAACGCCTTTGTCATAAACCGGTGCTGAAAAATAGTAGCCTCGTTTGTCTGAGCGTGATCCCAACGCATAGTACCGACCTGTCTGTCCCTCAATAGCCTGTTGAAAGTAGGGCCGATAGCTGTAGTTTTCTCCTACAAAACTGATTGGTTTGTCATAGTTGCTGGAGGCCAGCGTGGTTCCCTCTTTATCAAGCAGATAGAGCGTATCCGCGTCAAGCCGCTCGGCCCACTCTTTCAGAAGGTGGTTGGTGTCTTTGGTCAGCATTTTGTTGCTTGGAACGCGAAGTACGCGCAGCAAGCGGGGATCGGTGGAAAGCAATTCCGGGATTTCACTGAACCGGCCAAGCTCTGCCAGCAGTTTTTCTTCCAACCGTTCCACATCATCGGCGATTTTACTGATCTGTATCTGGCTGCTTTGGTGATAAGTCGCCGTACCGACCGCTGTTGTCAAAATAAGGCCAAGCATCACTGCGCCGGCTATTAAACGGGACCTGTGCACCATAAACTCCTTTTCCTGTACCGGGTTATTATGACAGGCAAGGGTTGTCATTCCATTTGGCTGCACGCAAAATGAGCCGGAAATCATACTTTCTGCCCGAAGGCGTTCTTTCGCTTGTCCTGGGCAGGGAAAAGACGTTTTTACCGGGAGGCAACAATGGATCTCTATGATATTCGGAGAGAATATACGCAAGGTGGTTTAAGGAGAAAGGATCTTCCTGCCGATCCGTTAGCCCTGTTTGACAAGTGGATGCAGCAGGCCATTGAAGCAAAGTTGCCTGACCCAACCGCAATGACGATTGCGACGGTGGACTCTGAAGGCCAACCGTTCCAGCGAATCGTGTTGCTCAAGCACTATGACCACCAGGGGTTCGTCTTTTATACCAATCTGGGCAGTCGCAAGGCCGGCCAGTTGAAAGAGAACAACAAAATCAGCCTTCACTTCCCGTGGCACTACCTTGAACGGCAGGTCCATCTCACCGGTACTGCAGAGAAGCTTGGCACCATGGAAGTGATGAAGTATTTCACGTCGCGCCCGAAAGAGAGCCAGATTGCTGCCTGGGCATCCCATCAGAGTAGCCGCCTTTCTGCAAGGGCTGCGCTTGAGGGCAAATTTATGGAGCTCAAGCAAAAGTTCTCAAAAGGAGAAGTTCCGTTGCCGACGTTCTGGGGCGGGTTCCGGGTGAAAATCAACTCAATGGAATTCTGGCAGGGCGGTGAGCATCGTCTCCATGACCGATTTATTTATACCGGTGAAAACGGCGAGGGTGAGTGGGATATTGAGCGTCTTGCGCCATAACTTGCGCTGTTTGTGTAAAGTAAAGAGAAGCCCCCTGGGACGGGGGCTTTTTTTAACCTTTCAGAATGACCGATAGCTGTTTTTTAAACAGTGAGGAAGGAATCTGAGAGCCAAATCCGGCATCTATGGCTTTCTCAATCAGTTCTGACTTGCTGGAAGCGGAAAACTTCACCCGCAATTTGCAGACATAGTTTTCAAGGGTTTTCACCGTAACGCCCAGGACGTTGGCAATGAACTGAGGTTTTTTCCCGTAAAGCATCAGGAAAAGCGCTTCAGATTCCCTTGGACTCAATGAAAGCTCATCTTTTGGATGAGTCAGCTTGATTGAGTATGACGAACAGTCGGTAAAATGCATGGCTCGGAAAACCTGGTAGCCTGCTTCCAAGACAGCAGCGTCTTTTAACTGTTGTCCAAAAAACAAGGTGCCCAGCGTATTGCCTTGACTGTCACGCCATGGGGCTTTTGTAACCAGGTGAGCACGCCAAACGCCATCTGAAAACGGATGAACGTTGAGAATACTCAGCCTGCGGCCGGTTTTTAGAACATACCTGTCCTGCTCTCGAAAGGTACTGGCAAATTGCTCCAGCGGGCTTGGAAGATCCCGGTAGTGCATGCCAACACAGTTCTCAGGATGCGCAACCCCAATGAGATCAGCATACTCTTGGTTCGCATAGACAAAGACCGAATCACGGTCTTTACATCCCCAGCATCCCGGCAACTGATCAAAGAGCGAAAGTTCCCTGCTAGAAGGATATGTAAGGTTGTCCATTTTTTTATTGTTTTGCGTTATAAGCGGGGGGATTGTATGAAAAAATGACACGCTTTGGGAGACATCGGTATAAAAAAAGCGCTGGACTAGCCAGCGCAAACCAGAATATCGGCTCATAGAGAGCACAATCCTGTACGACGTGTAGAAGAGGTGTCAAAGGAGTGCGATGTTTAGAGGGTACGTCCACATCGACTCTCTGACATGGTCCACTTGCGATAGACCAGCGATACAAGGTACCAGACCTTGGACCGCGAAATCACTATATCGCAATGTTGATACTGTAAGTAGGGGGAATTCCCCTATCTTCATAATATGTAATGTATTTCACATTAATTTCCCGGCTTTTTTATAGATTTCAAAGCCATACACTTAGTGTGCTATTGGTTCAAGATATGAAAGAAATGAATGGAATTGTTACATCACTCCCTGTTTTGCCGGAACGATGCTCTGCCAAACGGATAAATTCGGAAAGATGATCAAGGTGCGATGGGATCTTTCATGTTTCGGAACAATGATCATGAGTGATCCTTTGTAAGATCGGTTTTTCTGTCGAAATTGTATCCGTTGGGCGTGATGTAAGTCGCTGAATCGCTGGTTTTGGGGAATAGATCCTCGCTCTGACAAGGAAAAAATCAGTTCAATTGACAAAGCCCGTAGAAAACACCACTCTTGATCATGTTTCCGGTAGCTTTTCTGCTCTTACCCGCGTCAGTGAGGATTATCAGCCGTATGTCCGACAAGGTGCCAGCTTCTCAGGTTGTCATGCTCCCCGAAGAGCAGCACCATCATGCCCACCAATACCACCAGGTCGTCATAGGTTTGCGCGGTCAGTCTGAATTTGACGTAAAAGGTTACGGAAGCCTGGTTGGCCCGGGTCAGGGATGCCTTGTTGCCTCAAATTCCGATCATGCGTATGTCGGTATGGGGAATAACCAAATTCTGGTGATCAATTTTCCTATTGATGAAAAAAACCATACTTGGCATTCCCGAATGGACGCAATGTTTGAAAAGCAGGTTTATTTTAACCTCGACAGCCAGGGCGAGCTCCTGGTTCGAGCGCTGAGCGCCGAAATGATTGCCAGCCCGGATGATCTTCTTCTTGCAAGAGCGAGTGCCGATACCATTTTGTGTGTCATGCAACGGCATTTCCGGGATTCATCGGCCTTGGTTTACCGCGGTGGGCGCTTGGATCTTGATGTCATTGAGCGCTATATCCTGAAACACCTTCACAGAAAAATATCGGTCGCCCAGCTTGCAGGCCAGTGTTTCCTGGGAGAAAGCCAGTTTCACCACCTTTTCAAACAGCAAACTGGTATCACCCCCCATCAGTTTGTCCTCGACAGACGCTTAAAAGTTGCCCGTGAGCTGATAAAGGAAAGTGAATTAAGCCTTTCCCAGATAGCGGACAGTTGCGGTTTTGCAAGCCAAAGTGGCCTGACTTCAGCTTTTACCCGCAGTTTTGGTATGCCACCCAGCGAGTTTCGCCGCCGCAACGCCTGAGACCTTTCTGACTTTCAGACTCGTCCTTGCTCACTTCCGTCATTACTTATGCCCTTCTATATACTCAATGTAATGCGATTGGTTGCGCATTTCTCAGGCCAAATTGTTAAAAACTCTGGATGATCTGACACCGGTTTTGTTATCCGTTGGAGGATTTTAAAAAGATGCCGGAGGATTACGAAAGACCTGCCGTGATCATCGGAAATAAAATGCCGCCAATTGCAACAAATACGTAACACATAAGTGGTTAGCCGAAATATACACAGGGAAATACTCTGCTGGATAAACGCTGGCTGTGAGATTGAATGACGAGGTGGACACTATGTACAAGGCAACGGATGTCACTGGCCCAGAGTTCTTTGACCAACCTTTGAGTATGCATTGGTCAGCCATTTCTCCTCTTTACAGCGTTGATGAATCGAGTTTGCTGGAACAGTTGGTAAGTCTGGCAGAACCTTCGGTTGAGGAGAACGGCCGGATCGAGTCGGTTGCAGCGGATCTTATTGAACGGGTCAGAAACGATAAAACGGCGGTTCAGATGATCGATGCCCTGCTTCTGGAATACAGCCTGGATACCCGGGAAGGGATCCTCCTGATGTGCCTTGCCGAAGCCCTGATGCGGATCCCGGATACGGCAACGGCAGATGCACTGATCAAAGACAAACTGAGTGTTGCTGACTGGAAATCCCACCTTAAAAACTCAGACAAGCTGTTTGTGAACGCCTCCACCTGGGGCCTAATGCTGACCGGCAAGGTGGTTTCCCTCGATGAACAACAGGAAGGCAATGCCGGTTCGGTGCTGAACCGTCTGGTCAATAAGATGTCTGAGCCGGTTATCCGAAAGGCAATGAACCAGGCCATGAAAATCATGGGTCATCAGTTCGTATTGGGCCGGACAATCAATGAAGCGCTGGATAAAGGACGCAAACCTCGGCAGGGTGGATACACCTATTCTTTTGACATGCTGGGTGAAGCCGCCCTTACCCGTGAGGATGCTGACAAGTATTTTCACGATTACCTGAGCGCTATCGAGGCGGTTGGCCGGGCGCGTGAGGAGGGAACCGGGCCGGCACCGTCTGTCTCTATAAAGCTGTCAGCCCTTCACCCCCGGTATGAGGTGTTTCAGGAACACCGGGTGATGACCGAAATGTATTCGACAGTGCTGTCCTTGCTGGGACATGCCCGAAAGGCAAAGGTTGCGATTACCATAGACGCGGAGGAATCCGACCGGCTCGAACTTTCCCTTAAGTTATTTGAAAAGCTCTATCGCCATGAATCGGTTAAAGGATGGGGGGAGTTCGGTCTCGTGGTACAGGCCTACTCAAAGCGGGCTCTGCCGGTTCTGGCTGGCTGACGGCGCTGGCAAAAGAACAGGGCGATCGCATACCGGTACGCCTGGTAAAAGGGGCATATTGGGACAGCGAAATTAAGCTGGCACAACAACGAGGGCAGGAAAGCTACCCTGTTTTTACCCGGAAGGAAGGGACCGATGTGTCCTACCTTGCCTGCGCCCGTTTTTTGCTCAGTGACCCGGTTCGCGGGTGCCTGTACCCACAATTTGCGAGCCACAATGCACACACCATCTCGGCGGTGTCTTCAATGGCAACCCACGGGGATTTTGAGTTCCAGCGTTTGCACGGCATGGGCGAGGCGCTTTACAGCCATGTCCGGGCCAGACTCGGGTGCGATGTCCGGATTTATGCACCAGTTGGAAGCCATAAAGATCTTCTTCCTTACCTTGTCAGGCGTCTTTTGGAAAACGGAGCGAACAGCTCATTTGTCCATCGCCTGGTTGATGCGCGTTGCCCGGTGGCCGAGCTGACAGAACACCCGGTCACCACGCTCAAGTCTCGCCCTCACTTTCACAATGACCGGATTCCATTACCGGGAGATATTTTTGGCAAGTCCCGTCGCAATTCCTGGGGTCTGCCGTTGGCGATTGAAAGTCAGTGGACGCCGCTTTGTGAAGCAATCCAATCGTTTATGGGTGACCACCGCTGGCATGCCATGCCTCTTGTAAATGGTCAGAAAAGGTAGGGGCGTCCCATATGGTGACGTCCCCCCATAACCGAAATATCACCGTTGGTGCTGTCGATTGGGCCGCGGAAGAGACTGTGGAAACAGCCCTTGCGTGCGCATTTTCTGCCTACCCGACCTGGCAGGAATGCTCGATTCAGGAACGCGGGAAATACCTGCTGTCGCTGGCAGATAAGCTTGAAATGCATACACCTGAGCTGGTAGCGCTGTGCCATCGAGAAGCAGGTAAAACGATACAAGATGCCATTGACGAAGTGCGTGAAGCTGTTGATTTCCTCCGTTATTACCCGCAGCAAGCCATCGCCAATCTTTCGAGTGAGCAAGTATTCACTTCGTATCAAGGCGAGAAAAATCGGCTGAAGCATCAGGGGCGTGGTGTATTCGTTTGTATCAGCCTTGGAATTTCCCGCTGGCGATTTTTATCGGGCAGGTTGCCGCCGCACTGGTTACGGGCAATACCGTGATAGCCAAACCTGCTGAGCAGACGTCGCTTATTGCATTCCGGGCGTTGGAACTGCTGCTTGAAACCGGTATTCCGGGTGGTGTGATTCAGTTTGTACCGGGTGATGGCGCGACTGTGGGGTCAGTACTTACTTCAGATGAGCGCGTTGCTGGTGTTGCCTTTACGGGTTCAACGCCAACCGCCCAACGTATAAATCGTGCGTTGGCCGGCCGTCAGTGTGGCGCGTCACCGCTTATTGCAGAAACCGGCGGACAAAATGCGATGCTGGTGGACAGTACAGCCTTGCCGGAGCAGGTTGTCCGGGATGTGATTCGCTCTGCTTTTGCGTCAGCCGGTCAGCGCTGCTCGGCGCTCAGGGTGCTGTTTGTTCAGCGGGATGTGGCAGACAGAATCATTCCGCTTATCAAAGGGGCGATGGCGGAATTGTCGGTCGGGCTTCCTGAGGCACTTAGCACTGATGTAGGCCCGGTTATTGACGAAAAAGCCCGTCAGAAGCTAGCTGCCCATATCGATAAGATGAAACAGCAAGGCCGGCTGATTTATGAAGTTGCGCTGAATGAAAGCTGTGCAAACGGAGACTATATCGCCCCTGTTGCGTTTGAGATTGATGACATCCGCCAACTGGAGAGTGAGAACTTTGGCCCGGTTCTCCATATCATCCGCTACCGGGCAGATGAGCTTGATAAGGTGATCGATCAGGTAAATGCAACCGGGTTCGGCTTGACGCTTGGTGTGCACTCCCGGAATGAGACAACGTACCGGCACATCGAAAAGCGGGCGAGAGTGGGGAACTGCTACATAAACCGCGACCAGGTTGGTGCTGTTGTCGGTGTTCAGCCATTTGGTGGGCAAGGGCTGTCGGGGACCGGGCCAAAGGCCGGCGGGCCGCACTATCTTTACCGCTTTACCAAACCGGTTATTGCTTCCCATTAACGCCGATGGGACTAAGGAGAAAGACTATGACTGCGTTAAAAACAGCGATTGAACAGAGCCGGGCAGTATGGGAGCAGTGGAACGAACTTGGTGTCGATAATCGGGTTGTCCTGCTGGAAAAGTGGGCGGACATTCTTGGGAATCGTGGCGCGCCTTACTCAGATGCCGCTGAGATGGTGCGCTTCCAGTGCAACCAGGCAACGCACCTCATCGCCGAAACAGAGTGGATGCCCGGCCCTACTGGTGAAACCAATGAGCTTTACTGCGCCGGCAGGGGGACCTTTTTGGTTGCAGGCAACGGGGAAACGGCTCTTGCCGGGCAACTGGCAGCGGCTTTGGTGGCAGGAAATACGGTCGTACTTTGTGCGGAAGGGGAAGTCGGTACTGCACTGGTTGCCGACCTTGCCAAAGCCGGCTGTCCGGACCGTGTTGTCCAGCAATACGCCAATCCATCAGACGAAGAGCTCGCTCACGTACCGGGCATTGACGGTGTGGCGTTTTGCGGAGACGCGCAGCAGGTACACAAGATGGACGTTGCTCTCTCGTTGCGGGAAGGCGCGTTGGTACAGGTAGTTGCCGAAACGGATACACAAAACCTTCCTGAAATCGGTTCGCCAGTATACCTGCTGAGGTTTGTGACGGAATGTACCCGCACCATCAATATTACCGCTGTTGGTGGCAACGCCACCCTGCTTGAGCTGGGAAGTGGATAAACCTATCCGGACGCTGTTGGCCGTCCGGGAACCAAAAAGCGTCAGGAACCGGCGCCTTATTTGAGGTAAATGGAATGATTGAAAATACTTTTGCTATTAGCGCAACGTTTATTGTTTATCTGGTGGTGATGCTGGCGATCGGTGTGTATGCCTACCGCCGTACTGCAAACTCGGAAGACTACTTCCTCGGAGCCGCTCCCTCGGTCCCTGGCCGGCGGCACTCTCAGCCGGTGCATCGGATATGAGTGGCTGGTTGTTGCTCGGACTTCCCGGCTATGCTTACGCCGCTGGAATGGAGTCACTGTGGCTGGCCGGTGGTTTGCTGGTGGGTACCTGGCTGAACTGGTTGATTTGTGCCAAACGCCTGAGAACCTACACCATTGAGCTGGACAATGCCCTGACTATCCCGGAGTACTTCGCCCGCCGTTTCAAGGACAATTCCCATCTGCTGCAAACCATCTCCGCGTTCTTCATTTTGCTTTTCTTCCTCTTTTATACCAGTTCAGGGCTGGTGGCTGGCGGCAAGCTGTTTGAAACCGTCTTCGGGCTGGACTATTCCATCGCGGTGATTGTCGGTACGGTGTGTGTGGTTTCCTACACCCTGTTTGGAGGTTTCCTGGCAGTATCCTGGACGGACTTGGTGCAGGGGTTGCTGATGGCCGCTGCGCTTATCATTGTCCCTCTTGTCGCATTAGATGGCTCCCTGACAGACCTCTCTTCTTCACTCGTGGCAAAGAACCCGGAGTTGATGACGCTCTGGAATGATGTGAAAGGTGAACCTCTCTCGGCGGTTGCCATTATTTCACTGATAGCGTGGGGGCTTGGTTACTTCGGCCAGCCGCACATTCTTGCCCGTTTCAAAGCGGCGCGCTCAAACAAAGATATCGATACTGCGAGGAGGATCGCCGTTGGCTGGACAGCATTATCCATGGCCGGTGCTGTGCTGATTGGTCTGGTGGGAATTTTGTATGTTGATGCCAATATGGGTGGAAAACTGGCGGACGGTGAAACCATCTTTATGGTGTTGGTGAATGCGGTATTCCATCCGGTTGTTGCTGGTATCCTGTTGGCCGCCATTCTGGCTGCCATCATGAGTACAGCCGACTCCCAGTTGTTGGTTTCGTCATCTGCATTGGCGGAAGATTTTTATAAGCAGGTGTTTAACAAAGAAGCGACACCGCAGCAGGTTGTGATGGTGGGCCGCATCGCGGTGGTTGCCTTGTCTGTGGTCGCACTGTTGCTTGCCATGAACCTGACAGCACGGTACTTGGCCTGGTTTCTTATGCCTGGGCGGGTTTTGGTGCTGCCTTCGGCCCTGCGCTGTTGTTTAGCCTGTTTTGGAAAGAGATGAGTCGGGTTGGCGCAATCACCGGGGTGCTGGTCGGTGGTATTACCGTTGTCGTTTGGAAGCAGCTATCCGGCGGTTTGTTTGACATCTATGAAATTGTTCCCGGGTTCATTTTCGCCAGTGTTGCTATTGTGGCGGTGACGAAATTGACCGGAGAGGCGCCGAAAGATATCCAGACACGTTTCGAGGAGTATGAGCGTAAACTGGAAACGCTTGACTAACTTTTGGTCCGGTATAAAGAAAAGCCCGCTTCGTTCAATGCGGGCTTTTTGCCGTTCATCGTCATTCATGATCAGCCGGACTTGATATTCGGAAAGATGATCAAGGTGTTTTCTTCAGATCTTCTGTCGTTCAGGCTTTGATCAGGAGCAGATCGCGATCCAGCTTTTTGCTCAGCTCCGCACCAATGTCCCCGGTCAGCCAGCCCATGTGGTGATGGTGATGGCCAGAGATAACCAGATCCACACCCAGTTCATTGTTGAGCTTTTTCACCTGACGTGCGACGTCACCCCGGGCCATATGGAATGCGGCGATTTCATAACCGGCATCCTTGGCTAAGGATGCAAGATGACTAAGGCGCTGTTCTGATATTTCTTCGCCGTATTCCGCGAGGCCAAATTCGATGTCGTTATAGCTGTGATCTCCCACCCCCGGCTCAACATAGGCCAGATGGAGTTTCGCCTGATGAAACGCAGCAATCCCACAAGCTTTTTTGATTAGGTTGCGAGCGTCACCTTCGTTTGGGTTCACTGCCAGAAGAATCGTTTTATAGGGGGACATTTGGGACTCCTTAATAAATAGCAGCCTGGTTTGATACGCCGCTGACTGACAGGATATTTTGCAGCCAGGGCCATACTTGTTGTTTCCTGCTCAGGGTTTTCGTCATGACGATTTCCCCGTTTTCAGCATGGTGACTGAGGTGTTCACCCCAATCACCATGCCAGATTAGGTGTGTTACCGCGCTCCGGATATCGGTCAACATCAGCACAACAAGATCAAGGTCCAAATCAACGCAGCTTTTCAGCATAGCGGCATAAAACGCCGGCTTGATGTCCTGAACCTGATTAAAGGTGGCTAATTCAATTTGTCCGATTCCAATTCGACCGTCACCCCACAGGTATACCTTCATATCCCGATTCACCAGGGTGTAGGCATCAATGCCTTCGATAGAGGTTTTGATGGTCAGCAAGTCGCGGATAAACGTGGACAGACAAATCTCCGCCTGCATCGCGAGTTGGTTGCAAGCCCGCACGTCACGCTCTGTGGTGGTGGGAGAAGTCAGGCCTACGGTGTCACTGACAATACCGGCAAGTAATAGCATCGCCATTGATTTATCAATGGCGATGTTCTCCAGAACAAATAGGCTGGAGAGAACGGTACACGTACTGCCAACAGGCCAGATACAGGCTTCAAGTTGCGCGGCGGTGGTCACGTTGCCCAAAGGCTGGTGGTCGATGATACCCAAAATAGTTGCATCATCCAGATCGGCCGGGCCGTGGTTTTTATCCGAAAAATCCACCAGCCAAACCTTTTCACCTTTCAACGGCGGGCATGGAAGTGGAGGATTTTTGTCTGTGAGCGCAAGGATAAACTGGGTTTCGCGGGTGAGTTCGCCCTGACGGACGGCAACGGCATCGTGGCCGCGTGCGTTGAGGAGTGCTGCACAGGCAATGGCTGCGCAGATACTGTCGCTGTCTGGTTTTGTATGGCCGGTTACATAAATCATTCAGTACCCAAAATGAAAGGGCGGGAGCAGCCAAGCTGTTCCCGCTCAAATATCAACGCTTACGGTTTCAGGCTTTGTGCCACCGCAACGGCGACAGCGACAGTTGCGCCAACCATTGGGTTGTTGCCCATGCCAATCAGTCCCATCATCTCAACGTGCGCAGGCACGGAGGAAGAACCGGCAAACTGCGCATCTGAGTGCATTCGGCCTAGGGTGTCGGTCATACCGTATGATGCCGGGCCTGCTGCTACGTTGTCTGGGTGCAGGGTTCGGCCGGTACCACCACCTGAGGCCACGGAGAAATATGCCTTGCCTTGTTCCAGGCGCTCTTTTTTGTAGGTACCGCGACCGGGTGCTGGAAGCGGGTAGGGTTTGTGGAGTTACCGGTGATGGAAATATCCACGTTTTCGCGGTGCATGATTGCGACGCCCTCACGCACGTCGTCAGCGCCATAGCAGTTGATGTCGCCCCGCGCTCCCTCGGAGAAACGGCGTTCATTCACAACGTTCAGCTCGCCGGTATTGTAGTCGTACTGGGTTTGTACGTAGTTAAAGCCGTTAATACGGGCAATCAGGTATGCAGCATCTTTACCCAGACCGTTCAGGATGACGCGCAGAGGCTTCTGGCGCACCTTGTTGGCATTGAGGGCAATCTTTATTGCACCTTCTGCAGCGGCGAAAGATTCGTGACCGGCAAGGAAGCAGAAGCAGTCAGTCTCTTCACTCAAAAGGCGTGCACCAAGGCGACCGTGGCCGAGACCTACCTCACGCTGAGCGGCTACTGAGCCCGGAATGCAGAAGGTTTGCAGGCCTTGACCAATCCATTCTGCTGCTTCGGATGCCGACAGCACTCCCTCTTTTTTCTCTGCTTCTTTCAAGGCAATCGCTGCACCCAAGGTGTACGCCCAACCAGCGTTGTCAAAGGCAATGGGTTGGGTTTCCTTTGCAATTTGGTAGGCATCAACGCCGCGGCTTTCGCAGTATTCGCGCGCCTCGTCGAGAGAGTTAAAACCGTATTGCGCCAGTACAGGCTGAATTTGGTCGATGCGGCGGTCATAGCTTTCAAACATGGCCATGGTGATGTTCTCCTGACTTACTGGTGGCGAGGTTGATAGTGCGAACGGCGTCGTCGAAGCGGCCATATTGTCCGCTTGCTTTTTCCATCGCTTCACCGGCAGGTATGCCTTCTTCGATGAACTGCATCATGCGGCCGATGTTAACAAAGCGGTAGCCGATGATTTCATCATTGTCATCCAGCGCCACTTTAGTGATGTAACCTTCCGCCATTTCCAGATAGCGCGGTCCCTTGTCGCGAGTACCAAAATGGGTGCCCACCTGGCTGCGTAAACCCTTGCCCAGGTCTTCCAATGTGGCGCCAATTGGCAGGCCACCTTCAGAAAACGCTGTCTGTGTACGGCCGTAAACAAACTGAAGGAAAATTTCACGCATCGCTACGTTGATAGCATCGCAAACCAGGTCAGTGTTCAGGGCTTCAAGAATGGTTTTGCCGGTCAGAATTTCTGCCGCCATTGCCGCAGAGTGCGTCATACCGGAGCAGCCGATTGTCTCGATCAGCGCTTCTTCAATGATGCCGTTTTTAACGTTCAGGGTGAGTTTGGCTGCGCCTTGCTGAGGGGCACAGGCACCCACACCGTGGCTCAGGCCGGAAATCGCGATAACATCTTTAGGATTAAGCCAGCGGCCTTCTACCGGAATGGGTGAAGAGGCGTGTTGTGGCCCACGGGAAAGGGGACACATATTCTGAACTTCTGCGGAATACTGCATTGCTCGGTCTCACTGTCAGGTAAAAATCGACAGAGAACAGCCGTTGGCCGAAGGCGTGATCTGACAACGTCTCGGACGTGGGGCCTGAATTATTTATAAAAATCGGGATGGCCCACATCGGCTGTTCAATGCCATTGTTGTCAGACGTCATCAGCCTGGCGTTGCCAGTGGCGGTTAAAGGAGGAACATCATCTCCCGCCGGGATTCCCGGCACCGGTAATGAATCCAATAAGTAATATCATGACCGGGTAAACAGATTACGGCGCTAACTTTACCTGCATAAATAGTCAGGATAAAGCGCCTTACAGGCAATCTAAAATTCCTGTTTTGGCAGTTTTCCGAAGGTGCTAGGGGAAGATAGCGGCTTCAACTTCTTCCATTGAGGAACAAGTGGTTACCAGCGGATGATGGACTTCTGCCTTACCAGGCATGGTCCGGAAATAGATGGTGTTCATATTGGCATTAATACCCGATTCCACACCAAGTACAGTATCGTCGATAAACAGGCAGTTTCTGACCGGTACAGCCATGTTTAAGGCGGAAAAGAGCAATAGATCCGGTGCTGGTTTCCACGCGTTGGTGTCGAATGCACTGAACAGCTTCCCATGAAAATGATCATAAAGGCCGGTGAGTTTCAGTGTATGTTCCATTTTACTGGTAGGGCCGTTTGACGCGACACAGACTTCGATGCCGGCATTTTTAAGCTTGTCCAGCAACTGTGGTACACCAGGAATGGGGTCGAGGTGTTTTTCAAAGAGACGCGTGCACTCGTCGCGAAACTGAGGTTCCAGTTCATCAATTCGTATTGACACACCTGACTGTGAACAGGTTTTGCGCAAGATGTCAGTCATTTTTCCGCCCTGGAAACGGTTCATACAGTCTTCCAAAGACAGTTCAACGTCGTATTTCGCAAACACATTGACCAATGCCTGTTGAGTCAGTACTTCACTGTCAACCAGTGTGCCGTCACAGTCAAAGATGACGCACTCAATCGGTCCACATTGTGTTGAGATCGCTTGTTGAGAGGGCATATTGCGTAACTTCACTCCGTGCTTGTTTTAATTTGACCGTATGCCTGATTGACCTCTGGATAATCTGACAGCTACTGACCATCTGTACAGTAATCAATATTGGCTGAATCAATCAGGAATTCACTGATATTTGAATGATAATTTGCTGTAGATCGCCGTTTGCCTCTTAACCAGATTGATAATTCTGCGCTGGCTCATATTCCGGCAAATTGCGCAACCTATTGACCGTATATTCTGCAAAATGAGACCAATTTCATTAGGAAGACAAAGAGTTCGCATCAGGTTGGCATTCTTTGGTTTTTTCGGGTGAATGTGGCAAGTTAACACCCTGAAAGTGAAGTTCTTTACGGGTTACATTTGATTGAACCGCATTGCATTGAGTCAATGAAAAGCCCGCTTGGGTAAAAAAGCAAAAGGGATATAAGACAAGGAGCGTTTATGGCATACAACCACCGCTGGTGTGAATCGGGGGAAAGCATTGATTTCCCGCTGGGGAAAGTCGTCTGTGTTGGACGAAATTATGCGGCACATGCTGAAGAGCTCGGTAATCCAATCCCCGATAAACCTGTTCTTTTTATTAAACCCGGGTCCTGTGCTGTTTCCGCTGCGGGAGATGTTGCGCTGCGCACCGACCTTGGTGTTATCCATTACGAAGCAGAGTTGGCAGTATTGATTGGCAAGCCTTTAAGCCGCTGATGAGAAGCAGGCAAAGGAAGCGATTGTTGGTTTGGGTCTTGGTCTGGATCTCACGTTGCGTGAAGTACAATCTGCCTTAAGAAAAAACAGCTGCCGTGGGAGCGGGCAAAGGCGTTTGACGGCAGTTGTGTATTGTCGGGCTTTGTACCCGTCTCACCCGAAATTGACTATGCGAAGCTTAATTACTCCCTGGATATCAACGGACTCAGAAAACAAACCGGACGGACGGAAATGATGCTCTATCCCGTTCTTTCCCTGATAGCCCATATTTCACAGACGTTTTCGTTGCAGCCCGGGGATGTTGTTTTGACCGGGACACCTGAGGGGGTGGGCATCATTCAGGCCGGGGATAGATTCGAATTGGCGTTTGATGGTCAATTATTGGCAGCGGGATGCTGTGTAACAGCCTGATAGGAAAAGGCCGATTTACAATGTAAACCGGCCTTTAGGTGTGAGTTTCTTGTAATTTCCAAGGCTGTTGATCTGGGAGTTACTTTTCATCCTTCGCTGGATCAACATACGCTTTGGTTCCCCAAAGGGGAACGGTAGACATGGCATGCTTATAACTGCCTTGGGTTTCTTTGGTGCTGTAAGAGAGATAAATCAGCGTCTGGTCATCTTCATCAAAAATGCGTCTGATCTTGAGTGTTTTGAACAAGATACTTTTCGACTTTTTGAACACGACTTCGCCGCTGGCTGATTTGTCGATCCCCGCGATCATCTCCGGGGTTATTTCGCCTGTCTGGCGGCAACTGATGCTCGAATCAGACGGATCTGCAAAATCCAGATCTGCCTCAATGCTTGATATATGGCAGGTAACACCGGTGACTTGAGGATCATCCAGGCTTTCGATTTTGATGTCTTTGGTTGTGAACATACCCAGTGAGACGTCACCGACTTCATTATTGTCACAGCCCCACAACAGGCTCGACGCCAAAAGGACAAAGGTGGCTTTCCTGAACATGGCTGCTTTCCTTATCAAAAACTGTCTAACGTGCTGAAACCACGCTACATGCTCCCTCAGGAAATGACAATCCCAATGTGTGATACCAAGCAGACTATTTCCACGGCTAAGACGGTCGGTTTGAGATATCCAGTGAGATGGGGCCATCAGGAGTTGATAGCCGTTGGCAGAATTTTACCGTCAAGCAATCACCAGAAGGCAGGTAAAGACACGGGTTCCCCCGAAAATGTGCTTATTTGCCCAGATGGACTTCGCCTTTTTGGTGACGTGTTTCAGATGATACTTCTTTAGTCAGCTCTTCATGAGCCTCACAGTAGCTGCCTGTTTCTGAGAAGATCTTCCTTGCAGACGTGATGCGCCGTTCGGAGAGACGTCTCACGGCGACATCGTTACCCGTGTTACTGAATTTCATCTGTTCATTGACCAGGCCTTTGACAAACATGGTTTTACAGATTGACTCGTTCTTCTCTGACACCGTTTCCCCCTTGAAATTGGGGTCCGTTGTCACTGCGAGTGAGGGTAAAGCTGCCATCCACAGCACACCAATGAAAAGAGGTTTTACAGGTTTCATCGTCCCATCCGTTCGTTGGTTTTCAGTACGTCTAACTCATAGTTTATACGAACTTCTGAGTTTTCTTAACATACGTCGCATTTTTGCAACAGATAAAGTTTTAAGTTGTTCATTATGCAATTTGAATCTTAATTTTTCGATGAGAGAAATGCCCGGACAGTGCGCCTGTTAGGTGTGTAAATCGTTAGGCATCTAATGTTTTTTCGGGTTTTCTTACATTTCCCATGGTTATTTTTTTGCTGCTCGTTTGTTAGAATACGACGTGTTTTTACGTTTTTATGCTGTTTTATAAAAGAAAAATCTTAATTTGAGGTGCGTTGCATATACTTAACAGTGAATGTCTCATCGCTTAGAGTTGAATGTAATTCACGTGAGGGGACGAGCAAATCCCCTTTGACAGCCGTTTTGATGGACACACATTTTTTATGAGAAGGAAACTCTCTATGAAAAAAACTCTCTCCGCCGTAGCACTTGTTGCTGCCGGTTTATCTCTCAATGCTCAGGCAGAAGAGTGTGGGAAAGTAACGATTGCCGATATGAACTGGAACTCGGCAACGCTGATTGCAAATGTAGACCGTTTTATCCTCGCCAATGGTTACGATTGTGACGCAGAGCTGGTCCCTGGCGACACCATGCCAACCGGTACGTCAATGATTGAGAAAGGCGAGCCCGATATTGCACCTGAGTTTTGGAGCAACTCGCTGAAAGCGGCTCTTGACAAAGGTGTTGAGGAAGGCCGTTTGCGTTATGCAGGCAAGTCATTGTCTGATGGTGGTGAAGAAGGCTTTTGGGTACCGAAATACATGGTTGAAAAAGACCCGAGCCTGGCAACCATTGAAGGTATCAAAAAGAACGCCAAACTGTTCACTCACCCGGAAGACCCTTCTGCTTCGGCATTTTACGGCTGTCCTGCCGGTTGGAACTGCCAGATCTCTTCCGGAAACCTCTTTAATGCAATGAACCTGGGCGATCAGGGATTTGAACTGATTGATCCAGGTTCAGGTGCCGGCCTTTCCGGTTCTATTGCGAAAGCTTACGAGCGCGGTGAAGCCTGGTTTGGTTATTACTGGGCGCCTACTGCTGTTCTTGGTAAGTATGAAATGGTGAAAGTAGACTTTGGTTCTGGTGTGGATGTAGAGCACTTTAAGTCGTGTACCACCAGTGCCGACTGTCTGGAGCCAAAAGTGACCATGTACCCGCCTTCCGCGGTTGACACCATGGTAACGGAAAGCTTTGCGCAACGTGCGCCCGATGCTCTTGAATACCTGAGCAAGCGTGCATTTACCAACGCTCAGATGAACAGCCTGTTGGCATGGATGGAAGACAACCAGGCAGACGGTGAGATTGCTGGCGAGCATTTCCTGGCGAACTTCCCGGAAGTCTGGATGCAGTGGGTTTCTGACGATGTTGCCAAAAAGGTAAAAGACGCACTGTAACCTTCAGTGTAAAACTTGGGAGCCGGCCGGCGTGTGGCGCTGAGCCGGCTTCGTAACAAAGGATGTTGTATTTTCATGGCTGACAAATCGTGGCTCACTGATATCCCCGAAATGGATAGAGCCGACCTTCTTACCATCCGCAAAACGTTGGATGGTGCCTACAGAGAATTTTCCCGTAATTACGGCGATACCATTGAATCCTTCTTTGACCCACTGCTTTCATTCCTGATTTGGTTCGAAAAACTGCTGCTGGCGTCGCCTTGGTGGTTGGTGATAGCGATTCTTGCTGGTATTTCCTACGTCGCCAGTCGGTCGTGGAAAATGGCCGCTTCTGTGGTCGTCGTTTTTGTGCTCATTGGTTACTTTGGCATGTGGGACAACACCATGCGAACCATGAGTATTATTCTTGTCTGTACTTTACTGGCTATCGGGCTTGGCATTCCTATTGGGATTGCGATGGCGCGGTCTGACCGCATTCAGTCTTTGGTCACGCCTCTGCTTGATATCATGCAGACCATGCCGGCCTTTGTGTACCTGATACCGGTAGTGATGCTGCTGGGTATTGGTAAGATTCCCGGTGTTATTGCTGTCGTCATTTACGCCATTCCACCGGTTATTCGCCTCACCAACCTGGGTATCCGGCTGGTTGACAAAGAAGTGCTGGAAGCGGCAACTGCATACGGTGCCAGCCCCAAACAACGCCTCTTTGGTGTACAGTTGCCATTGGCGATGCCTACCATCATGGCCGGAATCAACCAGACCATCATGATGGCGCTGGCGATGGTGGTTATCGCGTCAATGATCGGCGTAAAAGGCCTTGGTCAGCCAGTACTGAAATCTATTACCAATCAGTACTTCACGTTGGGTTTGCTGAACGGCCTTGCCATCGTGGCACTGGCTATCATTTTTGACCGTGTGTCCCAAAGCTATGCCAAACGTTCACAGCAGCATTTAGGTGGAGGTGACCATGGCTGATAACGCACCGCTCATTAAGGTGGAAGGCCTTTATAAAATCTTCGGCCCGACCCCGCAGAGCGTGATTCCGGCGGTAAAAGCCGGTAAATCCAAGGACGATATTCTCGCCGAAACCGGGCATACCGTCGGCCTCCAGGACATCAATATTGAGATCCAGCCGGGTGAGATATTTGTGATTATGGGGCTATCCGGCTCCGGTAAATCCACACTGATTCGCCACTTCAACCGCCTGATTGACCCAACGGAAGGCAAGATTATCGTTGAAGGGACGGATGTCATGCAGCTTGATACGAAAGGCTTGCAGGATTTCCGCCGTCACAAGATGTCTATGGTATTCCAGCGCTTTGGCTTGATGCCTCACCGTACGGTATTGCAGAACGTTGCCTATGGTCTCCAGGTCCAGGGTGTGGACAAAGACAGCCGTGAAACCAAAGCCAAAGAATGGCTGGATACGGTGGGTCTGAACGGGTATGAACAGCAATATCCGTCGCAGCTCTCTGGTGGTCAGCAACAGCGTGTCGGCCTCGCGCGCGCGCTCTGTACCGATGCAGAAATTCTGTTGATGGATGAGGCGTTCTCAGCGCTTGATCCGCTTATCCGCAGTGAGATGCAGGATCAGCTTATTGAGCTCCAGGAAAAACTGCACAAAACCATCATTTTCATTACCCATGACCTGGATGAAGCCCTGCGTCTTGGTGACCGCATTGCCATCCTCCGGGACGGTAAGCTGATTCAGCAAGGTCGACCTGTCGATATTTTGCTGAATCCGGCTGATGATTATGTGGAAGCCTTTGTTAAGGACGTTAACCGCGCACGTGCTTTGACGGTAGATACCGTTATGCAGCCTCAGTGGTGCCGTATTAGCGCGGAGACCATTGGTGAGGCCTTGGCTCAAATGAAGCAACAAAAAGCTGAATTTGGCTATTACGTGAACGATGAGGGCTATCAGGGGGCATTAAGCACGATGCGCTCAAAGAAGCGGCTGCGGAAGATTCCGGTCAGGTTATCAGTGATGCGATGATTGAAGAGGTGCCGACGATTCAGGGTGACGCCCTGCTTGAAGAGGTCATCCCGGATACATTGGAGAGTGATTTACCACTGCCGGTTGTTGACGAGAGCGGTGAAGTGCAAGGGATGCTTTCCCGCTCCAGCCTGGCTGAGGTTCTGAGTGACCAGAACAGTTCAGGTGGCGAGTCAACTGACCGGGACGCACAGCCTGACTCCGTTACTGAAAAGGATAAAGATACGGCGGCCTGAGCCTGTCTGTCTGTCTGATGAACGGGACACCACGTATCGAAGCTGAGAAAAAAGCGCTCTTTTACTGAGCGCTTTTTTTATTCCCTCAGCCTGATTCAGGCGGGGATAGCCATCCTTTGGTATAATTAGTAGACACTTGTTATTTTTGAGTAAATGTATGGCGCAGCAAGTTTAGAGACAAAGAAAAAGCAGATCGAAAATACGCGTTATCAGAATTATCAGGAGAGTCTCCGCCTTGAAGGTCATCACCCCGTCGAACTTGAAATATCTTCCGAGAGTGAACTAAAACAAAGTAAGGAAGCTATTTTCAAAAAATATCAGATCAAAGCATCATGTTATGAGTGAAAAGTACGGCACGGACCGGGATCCTACGTGATTCCCGGAACTCAGACCCTTAAAAACCGGCTCGGGCTGACAGATCCGGAGGAGCTTGAGTGTGTCGAACATGAGCTGACTACCTTAGAGGCACAATGCATCCCGTTTAGGAGCCGCCTTATGACCTTGCTTACTTGAATCAGATTCACTTCAGGCTGTTTCGCGACGTGTATCACTGGGCGGGACAGCTCCGTACTGTGGATATTTCAAAAGGCGATACCCATTTTTGCAATGTAAACCGGATAGAGCCGGAAGCGATTAAGCTTTTCAATCGTATCGACCGTGAAGGCTACTACGCAGGTATGTCGAGGGACGCGCTGGTGGAGTGTGTTGCCGAATTTTACGCAGACCTGAATATGATTCATCTACAGAGAGGGAAATGGCCGGGCTCAACGAATCCTCTTTGAACACTTAATCGTAAACGCCGGCTTCTCATTGAGTTGGCAGGGCATCACCAGGGATACCTGGATTGCTGCCAATATTGAAGGGGTGTACTGCAATTACCAGCCACTGGTTGAGATCTTCGACCACTGTATCGGCCAGCCCCTGGATAACGTCAGCTCGCAGTAACACCCAGACCAGCCGGTAATACCCAAAGCATCTTGAGGCGATTTGGGTATGTTCATTCCCTTTTCCTTCCTTTTAGCTCCCTTGATAGAGCTGGCTGACAACATGCCTTGCTATCGGGAAGCATGATGTTGCTGCCGGTGAGGGGGCGTTGCACACAACCAGCGCCCGGTTGGTCTGGTAGAAAAGAAAGTCATCAACCAGTTTGCCATCAGGTGTAATGGCCTGTGCCCGGATACCCGGCGGATATTTGCGAAGATCTGACAGCGTCAGGGAAGGGCAGTATTTCTGCACTTGTCTGAGGTAACCGGGTTTCCAGAGCCCATTTTTGAGCTCATGCATGGCCGATTTGAAGTTGGCAGCAACCACCTTATGGAATCCCCGGTACGTTAGCATCTCAATGCTGTCACCAATATTGAATGCCAGCTTGCTGTAGCCTTCACGTGAAAAGTTAACAACGGCATTCGGGCCGACTGTCACTGTGCCATCAATCATTTTTGTCAGGTGGACGCCAAGGAATGGCAGGTCAGGATCAGGTATGGGGTAAATCAAATGGTTGATAATGCCGTTGTGTTGCGGTGACAACAGGAAATAGTCCCCCCTAAAAGGCACCATTTTGAAATCCGGTTCCAATCCCAGCATCTTCACTATTCGGTCTGACATAATACCCGCGCAGGCAACCAGACGATCCGCTACGATGGTCTCATGCCCGGCAATGACAGTGATACTTTCATCGGTTTCCTGAATGCTCTGAACAGCTTGCCCCAACAGCACATTTCCGTTCATCCGCTCTATTTCTCGGACCAGCGCTTTACAGACGGCGGTGTAATTCACAATACCGGTTGAAGGGACATATATAGCCCCCAGTCCGCGAATGTTAGGCTCCCGGGCGCGGAGTTGTTCCTGATCAAGAATTTCGAATTCGAGACCGTTCTCCGATGCCCGAGAAATTAAAGCCTGCATTCGGCTCAGTTCTTTATCATTGGTGGCAACAAGCAATTTCCCGCATTCTTCATAGGAAATAGCCTGCTCGTCGCAAAATGCTTTAATTTCGTTATTGCCTGCTTTGCAGAATTCGGCCTTCAGGCTTCCCGGCGTGTAGTAAACGCCTGCGTGAATGACACCACTGTTATGCCCTGTTTGATGAGCGGCAATGGTATTTTCTTTATCGACAACGATGACGGAACTGCCCGAAAACTCCAGTAACAACTGATAGGCAGTACTGAGCCTACAATACCGGCACCAACAACCAGAAAGTCGCAGTTCAACATCCAGCGATCCTCTTGAAAACGTTATTTTCTGAATCATAAAAAAGCGCCTGAATCCGAACTGATTGCCGGCAGTTGATCCGGAATGCGTTCGCCCCGGTGTTTGGGTATATTTTTATTGCCCAGGCAATCGCTAGATGTTTGGGCAAGTTCGGCAGCAAATTCAAAGGCACATTGCGCAGTAAACCGAAATCGGGGAAGGCTGTTAACCGCTTATTGTGGAAATTGTGAGTTAGGTAGGTGCAAAAGGAGAGATTGACATATACCCAAACCACCTCAAGGTGCAGTTTTCAGCGAGAGTTGATTGGCTGTCAGTCAAGGCGCTGTTTTGACGATCTAGTGGCTCTAAATCAAGAAACAGCAGCGCAGAATGAGAGCCAATCAAACTCGCCCTTCGGGCGTGTTTCAGTGCGTCCACTTCTGTGTCAAATACCTTTGAAAGGGAACAGCCATTCCTACAGGTATTTTCCTTGAATTGAACGCACTGAAATCACTCTGAATCACGCACCTTGAGGTGGTTTGGGTATACAACTTGGAGAAATGAAGCAATATGAGTAACTGACCGCCTCCGAAATCCGATGGTTAGCAAACTAACTTCGGGATTAAAAACTCGTCCAATTGGTATTAATAGCAGTCAGAGCGAATATCTTTAGTCAATAATTCAAGGCTGCATGTGTTGCTATCAGAACCCTTCAGGACACAACAAATGAGTGATGTAACGCGAAAAAAACTTGAGAATGCACTGCTGTTTATCGATGAGAATTTGGACAAAAAGCTGACATCAGCGCAAATTGCAGAACACGCCAACCTTTCAAAGTTTCATTTTCAGCGCTTGTTTGGTGCATATATGGGGGAATCACTCCATCAGTACGTGTTGCATCGTCAGTTGGAGCGTTCAGCGCAAGAACTTCTCTCCCTGCCTGATAAAAGTATTATTGAAATAGCAATTGATTCAGGATTTGAAACACACAGCGCTTTTTCACGTGCATTTCGACAACATTTTAATATTTGCCCAAGCAGGTTTCGGGTTGTGCCGGGCTTGGCTAAACGGGGAAGAGATCATACTCGCCCTCTTTTGAAAACAGTACCCGCCCCAAAAAGCCAGCTCAAAGTACGTATTGAGAATTTGCCTGAAATGTACTTCAACTACAGGGCTGACAAAGGTACGCACAACGGAACGTTTTTGAAAGAATCTCAACGCAGTTTGACCAAGGATTTTTCTTTTCTTGCAACCACGCCTCATTTGTTCGGTGTAGGCAGTGCTTTCCCTTCAAGTCCCCAAAGCCTTAACGATCCGTTTGCTGATATTTTTTATGGCGGTTTCTACCTACAAATGGAGAATTGCGGGTGGAGCACCGATTGGCGAAGTATCCGCTCCGGCCTTTGGGCAATATGCGAATACCGTGGCAGTTATGACTACTTATATCAAACCTGGAGTTTAATACTTCGTTCCTGGCTCCCAAACTCGGAGTATGAACTGAGAGAAGATCTGTCTTTCGAGCGCTACCTGACATCTCCCGAAAATACTCCCAAAGATGAATGGCTCACTGAGATCTATCTCCCTGTAAAGAGCGCACGATCTGAACAGATTGATTCGTAAATAACTGTTGAAATTCCTCAGTCAAATAAACCTGAGGAATCACGCATGGATTACCACACACTTTCTGCTACTCAAGCCTATAACTTATTAATCAAAAACAAGGTTACGTCACATGAGCTCCAAGAAGCGCTTTTAAATAGAATTTCTCAGAAAGACCGGGAACTGCGCGCTTTTCTATTTACCAATTCGGAGAATCCCCCGGATAGTCCTCATTCCTTGTTAGCTGGATTGCCAATTTCGGTAAAAGACCAGTTTCATATCGAAGGCACACCATGCAGTTTTGGTCTCAGTAAAACTATCAAGTCAAATACCACTGCACCCGTTATTGAAACCTTACTCAAAAATGGCGCTACGTTAATAGGGAAAACGAGCCTGCCTCCAATGGCAATGGATTTTCAAACAAGCAACAAACTGGCAGGCATTTGCAATAATCCCTGGAATGTTAGCTACACGAGTGGGGGGAGCAGTGGAGGAGGCGCGACGGCTGTTGCTTCCGGAATGAGCTTTGTTGATATCGGTGCTGATCTTGCCGGCTCGCTCAGAATTCCGGCCTGTTTCTGCGGTGTTTACAGCTTATTGCCAAGTGAGGGAGCTATATCGAATAAAGGTATTTTCCTGAACCCGGAAATAAGTATTTCACATTTTGCCCGGCCGGGGCCTATCGCTCGGGAGCCAGAAGACCTTCTGCTTATTTGGGAAGCACTTAAAGGTCCGGCGAAAAACTCTGGTGGTGAACATGATGACAAATGGTCATTGAATCTGGCGATATGGAAAGAGATTCACGAATTGTCTTTGGATAAGGAAATATCTTCGAAGATAGATAGCATCACCGAAATCTGGCAAGACGGTGGCATATCTTTGCAGCGAGATAAACCCGGGCTCGTTGATTTTAAGGAGTGCTGGCAACTGTACGGGCAGATAATGGGTTATGAAATTTCCGGACTCATGAATCCGCTAATCAGGTGGCTGACAATTCTCTCAGGAAGGACCCAGAAGAAGCTTTCGCCATACTTTTTCTCAAATGTACTTGATGGATATAGACGGAAAAAAGACGACTATCAGGCAGCATTGACCCGAAAACAGCAGATTATGCAAAGCGCTGAGGCGTTTTTCGAAAAATACGATGCGTGGATCTTACCGGTGACGTGTTGCAGAGTTTTTGAACACATGGAGCCAAGCACCGAAAGCGGCCTGAACAGGTCCTACAACGAGCCTCTATTAGTTAACAACATCAAAATCAATTATCTGGACGCATTAACGGCATACACTACGCCAATAAGCCTGATTGGACACCCTGTTATCACGATGCCCATTGGCTTAGATAGCAACGGTTTGCCGGTCGGCATCCAAGTTATCGGTAAAATGGATGATGAGCATCGTCTCATTGGGGTTGTGAAAAGGCTTTCGATGCACATTAAAATGCCAGTCTGCCCCTCTTTGCAAGACTAAAAAATGACTGAGATTGCTGAAGGTGGCTGGAGACGCCCCGGTTTGGTACAACGGGGCCGCCTGGGTCAGCAAGAATCAAAACTTGGTTTTGAGTCTATACGAAAAAGGCCCGGTCATTTGACCAGGCCTCTTAAAAGTGGCTCCCCCTGCAAGACTTGAACTTGCGACATACGGATTAACAGTCCGCCGTTCTACCGACTGAACTAAGGGGGAATTGAAAGTGGCGGAGGGATAGGGATTTGAACCCTAGATACGCTATTAACGTATGCCGGTTTTCAAGACCGGTGCTTTCAACCGCTCAGCCATCCCTCCGTACGGCCGCCATAATAATGTTACCCGGCAAGAGTGTAAAGTCCCTTTTGTTCAAGTGATTAGACTTTGACCGTTATTGGCGCCGTTAGAGGGAAAATCATCCAATCTGATGAGTTTTTGAGTGGTTCGCCTTGGTTTTACATAGAATTTACCAGCGGATACACCGGGTCTCCCCAAACTTCATTTTTCCCATCCATCATCAGGTAAATGACGATAGGAATGACTTTTTGCAGGAAGTTTGTGCAATCCCTTAACTGACTCCGGTTTGCCGAACTTCCGAAAGTTGAGCCGCCATGAATGATTTGGTTGCGTAGCGTATAAAGCCTCGTGAAGACAATGGAGAGCACTTTGCTGGTATCGGTGTTTGCCAGTGCATGGTTGGCTGCCTGTTTGGCTGTGCGTAACTTGGTACGCCATTCCTGCTCCTGTAACCGGCCGGATTTAAACTCCCAGAATGCCTGCAAAATGAATTCATTCTCAAGAATACAGCGGATGGGGCCGGAATATTCATCCCACACCAGATGTTGCAGCTTGCCTGCCTTGTCGATAGAGACCAGCTTGTCTATAAAGGTCTGATATCTGTCTTTTTCAGGTATGGCACTGCACTGGCTCCATTCCTGAGCGTAGGCAGCGTTAAAAGCAATCCACAGGAACGTAAACCGCGAGTCATCATCTTCACATTGTTCAGACTTTTTCAACCAACTCAGAGCTCTGTGAACGCGAATGGACAGGTTTGGCGTGAAACTATCCCGCTCTGCTCTTTGCCTGGTTTTTAATATGTCATGATTCAACGTGTTCTCTTCAACACTTTGTTCAAGCAATTCGAGTTCCATTCTTGGTCACTCCGGCTGGTTGTCGCCAATTGGTTTGAATAAACCTGTTTGGGATGACCTTTTATTATTCCATATGCAACCGGAATTGTTCGTGAGGCAACAGACAAAGACAACACAGGTGATAGAAAATGGCCAAAAAATTCAGGTGGGGCAGACAGTTGAAAGCGGTGCAGATACAACAAAGCCCGCGATTAAGCGGGCTTTGTCTAAAAACGCAAAAAGGCCACTGAAAACTCAGTGGCCTTTTCTAATGTGGCGGAGGGATAGGGATTTGAACCTAGATACGCTATTAACGTATGCCGGTTTTCAAGACCGGTGCTTTCAACCGCTCAGCCATCCCTCCGTAGGGCAGGGATAATAAATGGTTGGTTGCACCATGTAAAGAGAAAATCCGCACCTGAGCGCCAACTGATTAAAACTTGTCCTGCTTTCCTAATTCCCAGCCGATATAGAGTCGGTCAATGTCTGTCGCTGACCCGAATATTTTACTGATTGCTCAAGCCACGGGGTCAGTTGCTCTACCGGCAACGGGCGGGAATAGAGATAACCTTGCATAACATCACAGGAAAGCCCATTGAGTTTCTCTGCCTGGAAGGACGTTTCGACTCCCTCGGCCACAATAGACATATTGAGGCTTTTTCCCATGGAGATAATGGACTCAACCAGCGGGTGTTTTCTGTCGGGAGAAATTTCATCAATGAACGCCTTATCGATTTTTAACTCATCCAAGGGTAAGGCGCGCAAATAGGCAAGGGAGGAGTAACCTGTTCCAAAATCATCCAGAGACATCCGAAATCCGGCCCGACGCAATTGTTCGATCTTTGCCTTGGCCTCATTGATGTCCTGAAGCAGTGCGGTTTCAGTGATTTCCAGGGTCAGCGCGTTGGCTTGGAGCTGGTGATGGCTGATGATGTTAATAAGCTCATCAACAAAGTCGGATTTCGCAAACTGCCAGGCTGATATATTGACGGAAACAGAGCAGGGTAAGGGTATATCTTGGGCACGCCATTGATTGATTTGGCGGCATACCTGGTTGAGTACCCAGCGCCCCAACGGCTGGATGAGGCCGCTTTCCTCCGCAAGCGTGATAAATTTTATCGGCGAGATAAAACCTATTTCGTCGTCTATCCAGCGTATCAGCGCCTCGACGCCGACAAGCTTGCCTGCAAAATTCACCTGAGGCTGGTAGTAAAGGGTCAGTTCGTTTTCGTTGATCGCCCGGCGGAGTTTACGCTCAAGAGTAACTTGCTCTTCCAGCTCTTGTTGATGAGCAGCCTCAAAAACAGAAGACTTGGCGCGGCCAGCTTTTTTCGATTGTGACAGTGCAATATCGGCAAATCTTAAAACATCCAGTTCTGTCAGTGCACCGGATTGCCTCTGTACAGGGAAATGAACCGTGCCGGTGCTGGCACTGATATGGAGCTCTCCGTCTCTGATAGGGAGAGGGGCATCAAGCATTGTCATCAGCCTGCTGGCGAGTTCGCAGCCTGTCGGGCAAGGTCCATCTCTAACGGGCGTTACCACTACAAACTCATCACTGCCGATACGGGCGAGTAAATGGTCATCCGGCAGATAGTGCCTCAGGCGGTGACCAACTTTCATCAAGACCTCATCCCCCACGTCGTGACCGAGGGCGTCATTAACTGTTTTGAAGTTGTCCAAATCGATAAGGATTAGTGAAGAGTGAGCGTTGTTTTGCGTGCACCTGTCGAGAGTCTCTCGAATGGACATCAGAAGCACAGCCCGGTTTGGCAATTGGGTCAGGTAATCCTGATAAGCCAGTTTACGGACTTCTTCATCGGTTTTTTGCTGATGGATTTCTGCGCCGGCACGAGAAGCAAAGATATCGAGTACATCACTGAACTGCTCTACGTTGTCGAAAGGCTTGTCGGAAAGGGCGACGATTACCCCCATCGTTTCCCCGTTGGGATAAGTTATCGGGGAGCCGATATAGCCTTCAATCCCAAGCTCCTGGAGTAACACATCGTTTGGAAAAGCCTGTTGGATGCCACTTTTGTAGATACATGTGGAGGTTCGCAATACCTTCGCGCAAGGCGTGTTCTTGAGTGAGTAGGTGAAGTTTTCTCCCTTCTGGCCATTGATGTTAATAGCCACCGTTCTGACCAACATCGGGTCGTCTTCTGTGCGAAGGGCGACGAACGCGTATTTCGCGTTTAACACACGGGCCAGGCTGGCAACAATTTCATCCAGCAGGGAATCACCCGGAGAGGCGACAACACCCGATGCAATTTGTTTGATGGCGTTGGAGGCAAACTGCTCCTGAGTGATGTCATCATGCGTAATCACCAGCTCTTTGAGTGTTCCGTTTGAATGCCGGATTGGAAACAGGGAAAACTCCAGCCAGCACTCTTTTGATATCGTCAGGCCAGACTGGTTGGTACCACCTTCAAAGTGTACACAGCAGTTTATTTTTTCATCTATGCCCGTATTCTTGGAAAGCTCGCTGATAATGTCAGGATGCTGGCGTTTAATGATGTGCAGGAGTTTCACATCATCCGCAGTGTTAAATCCTCTCCCCAGAACTGGCGGCTTGCCTGGTTTTGGCTTATCACCTGATCCTGGATAGAGATGATGATCTGGCAAACCGGCGTTTGGTCTACAACCTGGAGCCATTTTTCCTGATCCAACTCAATAGCTCTGCGACGGGATTTTTCGCGATACAGCTCAGTGTTTCTCCGGCGCAGCTTTACCACCACATGCAGATAATCGACCCCGAGGCTGATGCTGATAATGGTGGCAAGGAAGAAGATGATAAACCCACCAAGGAAAACACTCTGCCCGTCGCCCATCTGGTTGTTCATAACCAATATCAGTGCCAATGCCTGGGTAATCACAGAAGCCAGTATTGGGTAGAAGCGCCGCATCATTCTTCTACGGTAAAGATTGACTGCCTTAAAAATGCTCCACACATGCAGCGCAATAAATTGGACGTAGAGCAAAATGAGGGGCCATCCGGCTACACCAGTGAGGGTAAAAACCTCTTCTCCCCAGAGATAATCCGGCAACGTATAAGACGATAGTTCCTGGTAGCGCCCGGAGTATGGCATAACCAGGTTCCCGACAATGGATGTTGCGGAGGTGGTGAAAAGCAAAAGAAAAAAGCGTTTGGAAACGCTGCCCGAAATGTACTTAACCACAAAAATGTAGAATGCCGGTCCGAGAGTCGAGAGTGTGGCAATTTGCCATTTTAAGCCCAAAATCGTGAGCTGAAGGTCGGGGGTTTTCATCGAAACCCAGTAGGCAATTTGATAGGCGGTGCCACTGAACGCCATTACCGAAAATGGAATATAAAGCGGCCTGAACTGCCGTTCCTGGCAGATAAATAGGCTGAATCCTCCGGCTAACAGCAGTATTCCCGAAGTCAGACCTATCAGCAGGCTGAAACCGGGAAAAAGCGGAATGTCTGGCATGCCCTCACCTAGCGTTCACGATACCCAAGTGGTTTTTGTAATTTGTTATTTAAACTGAATATTCTTTTTATCGGGTTCTAGCATACTCAGAAATGAGACAGAGTAATCCTGTCATTTTCTTGTTATTTGGATGGGATCAAAATATTTCTCAAATTGAGCCTAAATGTGTATTCGGAAATGTCTTTCGTGAAAAGGCTCTAACTTTCAAGCTGATAAATGCATCAAGATTCATGTGGTGAATTCGTTTCGTGCTTTAATTTGCGTGGCGTATGTAATGGTGTGGGTCAATCAGGTCGCCAAGTAACGAGTCAAAGAGACCATCCGAATCTGACAATAAAAAAAACAGGCTCGAAATGAGCCTGTTTTGCCGTTATGTTGCCGGGATTTTTGTGAACACTCGCTATTTGTTGTGAGTGCTTACCATCACGGTATGGCTGGTTGTCGTGGGTCCTGATGCTTGCGGTGCCTGAATAGCCCTTCCAAGGTACACAAGATAAGCCCTGTCCATATCAGCCAAAGCTGACTGCCTTGATTTCATCGAAAGGTTCGGCAAACAGCAGGGTGGCAAGCAGGAATTGCAGGGATGGCTCAATGTATTGCATCAGACCAATCATGCTCAGGGAGGTACGTGCAACCGCCATGGAGAAAAGTACCAGTGGCAGGAGTGTCACCGGAGCGGATCCCAGATAAAGGAGTGCGGTTGTCCAGCCATGATCGAAAGCGGCACTTTGCCCCTGAAAGATTTCCCAAGCCAAATAGACCACTGAAAAGGGGAAGAGAACCAGCGTTTCGACAAAAAGCGCGGTCATTGCATCGTAGCGGACGTACTTTTTAAGCAGGCCATAAATGGCAAAGAACGAGGCCATTGTCAGCGCCGCCAGAGGCAGTTGGCCGTATTTCCAGATTTGGTATCCCAATCCAAAGGCTGCAAGCAATACCGCAATCCCCTGCACTTTGGAAAGCCGCTCTTTCATAAAAATCACGCCAAAGGCGATAACAAAGAGTGGGTTAATGAAGAAACCAAGGCTGGATTCCAGCACTTTGTTGTTTGTCAGTGCCCAGGTAAATGCATACCAGGAAAAGCACATTACAATGCCGGCTATTACGCTGACAAAAAACGAACGCTTGTCAGCGAACAACTCCCTGATTTTGAGTGCCTGCCCCTTGAACGCAAAGACGCATAACCAAACAAGGGGCAAGGTGCCAGCAACGCGAACGGCCAGCATTTCATTCATATCTGCCGCTGGCAGGTATTGGTAATACAGAGGTTGTAAGCCCCACACAACGAACGCCAATGCAGCGAGTGCATTGCCGATAGCGAGACGATTCATTTAAACGGTTCCGGATTGAATAAGGGAAAGGTTTCAATGCGACTGTTTACGCTTAATCGTCTACGTTGTAAAGAATTGTGTGATGAATTTTTAGGCTAATTGTGTGATTTAAAGTTCGTTGTACTTTTTTGCTTTCCCGAAGCACTTTTCAACCGGGTATTTTTCTTTGTTTAACCGTAGCTTATTGTTGCAGGCATCCATCAAATCAACTTCGCAAATATCCGCTATACGGAGCAAATACATCATTACATCCGCCAGTTCCTGTTCCAATGCCGGGCGTTTTTCTTCCGGGAAGGATTGGCTTTGCTCCGGCGTCAGCCACTGGAAAAGCTCTGTCAGTTCACCTACCTCGCCGCTTAATGCCATAACCAGGTTTTTGGGCGTATGGAACTGCTCCCAATTTCTCTCGTGGGCAAATTCTGCAAGGGCATGTTGCAGGGAAGGGATGTCGTTGAAGGGTTTATCTGTCATAGGTTTTTCGCAAAACGCTGTGGGGCTGAGGCTAAGAAGTATATACCCAAACCACCTCAAGGAGCAGGTTTCAGCGAGAGGTGATATATCAACAGAACCGTAACTGTCGTTAAATCAAACTGTTAAAAAAGAAGCGTATTGTCTAAGCCCGTGGACGTAAAGGGCTCTTAAAAGCTTTGCTGTTCCACTAGAAACATCTAACTCCACAATTTAGTAACGGGCTACGCCATATCATTCGGCAGATATGGCGTTTTTTTTGCCCTTTTTTTCGGCTCAAACTCAGAAATTCATGGATGCGCCCACAGAAATCGTGGTGGATTCTGCACTTCCCTGATCGCTGTAACCCAGCTCAACAGAAAAAGCCGGGCCGATACCGGTACCGATGCTTACGCCAACTGCACCGACAACACCGAATCCGTCTTCCTCTTTATTGAAGTAGGTATTGTTGTAGTAGTTGCCGCCACCGCGCACATAGGCTTCACCCAGTACAAACGGGGCATGCAGTGTCAGGGTGAGCGGAACCGTGGAAGCTTTGTATTCGCGATCAACATTGGTGGCGTCAGGAATATCTGCACGGGTTTCAGCGTAACCGAGGTTCAGTGAAGAAAACATGTTCATCTGGTAAGAGCCTGAAACTTGCCAGGTGTAGCCGGTCGCACTTTTACCGCCGTAGCTGACATCTGCAGTACCGGCATTGGCGGTAATGCTCAGAGGCAAAACTGCCGCGGCCTGGGCAGAAAATAACATTGCTCCGAAAGTGGCTGCAGCAAGGGTAAGCTGTTTCCAGGATTTCATGATTGTGTCCTTTTTTAGTCGAATTGAATCCGGTTAATCCGGTCAGAAACCGGCTTTGCTCAGGTTAACGGCTGACCGGTTACTTTACTTAAGAGATGAATAGTGAATTTAGTCGTCACCGTCTCGCTTCAGAGACACGGCATTAATGCAGTAGCGCAGTCCGGTTGGCGGCGGGCCGTCCGGAAATACATGGCCAAGGTGGGCATCACAGCTTGAGCAGGTTGTTTCAATCCGCTGCATCCCGTGACTGGCATCCCCAATGTAGTCGACAGCATTGTCTGCGACCGGCTGGGTGAAAGACGGCCATCCGGTGCCTGAATCGAACTTTTCGTTGGCGTTAAACAGCGGTGTCCCACAGCAGGCACAGCGATAAAGGCCGGGTTTAAACAAGCCACACATTGATGAGCTGAAAGGGTGCTCTGTCCCCTTTTGGCGGGTGACGTAGAAGGTCTCTTCGTCCAGTTCCTGTTTCCACTGCTCCGGCGTTTTTTCTACTCTCTGATCAGGTGGGAGATTTTGCCCGTTGCTTCTTTGCAGTATTTCATTCCAGTTAATCATTGCTGTTCTCGCTGACACTATTGCTCAGGATCTCATCCCTTGATTGATTATTGAGTGTGCGATGCCGGGTGCAGAGGGTCAATAAAAACGGTAGAATCGCCGCCTTCAAAATGTGAGCTGGATCAGTATCCGGCCTTGTGTTGCCAATCAGATTGGTATTCTCGTTGTATCCCTGTTGAGGTCCATTAATGAAAGCCTGGTTTTTACTGGCGGGTGCCATCGTTGCGGAAGTCATCGCAACATCATTAATGCCAAGGACGCAGCAATTCACTCAGCCTGTTTACTCGCTGGTGGTGTTGGCAGGCTACGGAATAGCGTTTTATTTACTGTCCATTACCGTCAAAAGCGTGCCACTCGGCGTGACTTACGCGGTTTGGAGCGGAACCGGTATTGTGCTTGTTACCGCCTTCAGCTGGTTTGCTTATGGGCAGAAACTGAGCTTGCCGGTTATCTTGGGGATGGGCCTGATTTTGGCCGGATCAGTGATTGTTAACCTGTTTTCTGCCCACTCAGCCTGATTGCAGCACGAGTTCATTGCTAAGCAAACGCTGGACAACCCGGTTGCGGCCCGTGGCTTTTGCCTCATAAAGTGCCTGGTCTGCCACCTGGAGCATCTCGTCTTCGGATGGCTGGTAGCCGGTTTTTACCGTGCAGATGCCAATGGACACGGTCAGTATTTTCAGTGGATCGCTCATTTCGTGGGGAAGCTTCATTGCCATAACGGTATTGCGGATTCCCCGCGCCAGCAGCAGCGCATCTTTCTCTGTCTGCGTTTTGCATATCACCAGAAACTCCTCGCCGCCAAACCGGAAGCAGAAGTCATTCTCCCGTCTGACAACAGAGGCTAATGCCAGAGCAACTTGCTTGAGGGCAGCATCACCTTGTGCGTGACCGTAGGTGTCATTAAAGGCCTTGAAGCGATCGATGTCGATATAAAAGAACGACAGTACGTCAGATGTCCGGGTCACCTGATAGATTTCCCCCTGCACTACCTGGTTGTAATGACGACGGTTGAAAAGCCCGGTTAACGGGTCAGTGAGCGCCAGCCGGTTGGTTTCCCTTACGTGGATATGGGCGTCGTGCAAAACGGTTTTGAATTTTCGTGACAGCTCGCCGATTTCATCATCCCGCTTCAATCCGGGCAATTCATTGGGTTCAATATTATCGAGGTCATTGGAAACGAACTTGGTTAATTGTTCTATTGGCCTGAACAGCCAGTAAACAGTAATTGTCACCAGCAAAACCGCAACAAACATGGCAAACAAAAGTTCTTCCAGTGCCGAGATGAAAATATTTTTCCGGATTTCCTTCAACTCGCTGAGATCGAATACAAAAGTGACCTGCCCGCCGTTCACATTCACTGCCGGTAAATTCAGCGTGTACAACCAATTGTCGGTATCCAGACCGTCGAGAACTTTATGATCGAGATAAGCCATGTGAGACGCCGCTAATTGTTCGTGCTCCCGCGCTTCTTTGTGAAGTTGCCTCGCAGCAGAAAGACGGTTTAGAAGGAAGGTGATACGGGACATATCGGCGGGCTCATTTTCCAGCCTGCGTTTGAGCTGAAGGAGTTTTACATCCAACTGGTCAACGTAGTTGTCCGGAAAGCTGCTTCGCCACGGCGGTCCGAGGCTTTTGAGGTAGGTTACCTCAAAATGTTGTGCATTAACGTCACTGACACCCCGAGCCTTGAAATAATACAGGGTCGGTGACGCTGTGGTTTGCTTGGAAAAAGCATTGTCGGTCAGCGCCGAATACTGCCCGGCAGACATCGCTGACGATATCGGGGTGACAAGCAAACTCGCCAGACTGACAACGTGTTTTTCTACCTGTGTCCTGGCGCGCTCCCATTCATTGTTGTAATGGAGCACACTCATACTGATGATAACAATCAGTATGATGAGCCAGTAAACCAGTACCAGCTTGTACTTCAGGCTGGTGTACTTCTTCACCTTCCAGTCCCTGCCATATTGTTCTTCCTGATTTGCGGGCGATTATGGGGTCGAGTTATCGATGGCATAAAATACATTTGTCAGTCTGCTTTATCGGATGACGGTGACTGACATCTTTTCCTTCTCGGTCATACATCCCATAAAGTGGCATTCCCTGAAACAATTCCGTCACCATCACCAAATCGATATCTGTTAATTCAACCGCCACAATCAAGCCATTCCTGTCGGGTTGAAGATCCGGAAAATAAGGCAGTTTCCGGTTGGGGACATAAATGCTCAGGCGGGTATCCTTTCCATTACGTACATCCGAAAACGGCAATAAACAGAACTCCGTTGCCTTGGATGGCGATTCTCGCTGCCAGTCTGAGACGTAACTTTTTTTAATCTCGTCCCAGGTGTCGAGGTCTTCGGGGAACGTCGCCAGTGATTTCCCCCAGGCCGGAAGACTGAAAATTAATGCTACGAGCACCACCCTTAATGTCTGACTCACCTTTTCCCGCCGTCTTGCGAAATCATGATTTGTCCCTCAACCGCCGGAATGTACAGGTCGGCTTACAGCAAGTGTAAAACTTTAGTAAGTGACCTATCAATATTGAACATGGATGCTATGCAACCGGGTTTTAACATTTCGCAAAGTCAAAAAAAGATATTTCATCTACCAGAAAAGTACTTTTATGCACCTCTTTTCCTTCATTCATTCTTTTTTTGCTCTTAACTGTTATATGAATGTTAATGAAACGTTCGATAATGAATGAACCTGGAGGACAAAGCATGTTTAAACCCGTTGCTATGGTCGCAGGATGCGCCCTGACGGCTTCACTGGCTTTTAACGCTGCTGCGGTCACTGAGTTGACCATTGCTACAGTGAACAACGGCCATATGATTGAGATGCAAAAGTTCAGTAAGGAATTCGAAAAAGAAAACCCGGATATCAAATTGAATTGGGTAACCCTTGAGGAGGGTGTGCTGCGCCAGCGCGTGACCACCGACATCACCACTAAGGGCGGCCAGTTCGATATCATGACAATCGGCATGTACGAAACACCGATCTGGGGCAAGCGCGGTTGGCTGAAAGAAATATCTGATGACGCCAATTACGACGCAGATGATTTGCTCCCGGCGATGCGAGCCGGACTGTCGGTAGATGACAAGATGTATGCCGTCCCCTTCTATGGCGAAAGCTCGATGCTGATGTACCGCAAGGATTTGGTGGAAAAGGCGGGGATGACCATTGAGGATCACCCGACCTGGGGTCATGTCCGTGATGTTGCCGAAGCGATCCATGATCCTGACAACGGTGTGTACGGGATCTGTCTGCGCGGAAAGCCGGGATGGGGTGACAATACAGCCTTCATAACAACCATGGCGAATTCTTTTGGCGCCCGCTGGTTTGATGAAAACTGGAAACCTCAGCTGAATACACCTGCCTGGGAGCATGCCGTTTCCTTCTACGCCGACCTCTTGGCCAACTTTGGTCCTCCTGGCTCAAGCTCCAACAGCTTCAACGAGATCCTTGCGCTGTTCAATGAAGGCAAATGCGGTATGTGGATTGATGCCACCATTGCTGCGTCGTTCATTTCAAACCCCGAGCAAAGCAAAGTGGCTGACAAGGTTGCCTTCGCACAAGCACCGGTATCGGTGACCAAGCGTGGCGCTAACTGGCTCTGGGCATGGGCGCTCGGTATTCCTGCCGGTACACAAAAAGCGGCTGAAGCAGAGCGCTTTGTGAAGTGGGCGACATCGAAGGAATACATCAAGCTGGTGGCGAAAAACAACGGCTGGGCGAATGTGCCTACCGGAACCCGGATTTCAACCTATGAAACCCCTGAATTCCTGGAAGCAGCTGTGTTCGCCAATGCTGAACTGACTGCGATCAGCTCTGCTAACCCGGATAACAGCACGCTGCTGCCGTCTCCGTATATCGGCGTCCAGTTTGCTGCAATCCCGGAATTTCAGGCGATTGGTATTGCTGCCGGGCAACAGTTCAGTGCTGTTGTCGCGGGCAAGCAAAGCGTCAAGAAAGCGCTGGAGAGCGCCAACAAATCTGCTGACCGCGAAATGCGTAAAGCCGGTTATTACTGATTCCCACGTGTATGCGGCCTGCTCTGGCAGGCCATCTTTTTGGCCGGGACCGCTTTTCCGGCCACTCTTTCAAACTTAAGGAATTCTGACGATGCAGAACTGGCTATCACGGATGTTGATTGCACCGTCGTTTATTTTGTTGTTGCTGTGGATGATTGTCCCGCTGTCGATGACAGTGTATTTCTCCACGATCCGCTACAACCTCCTCTACCCGGGTGAACACAATTTTATCGGGTGGATGAACTTTGAATTTTTCTATACAGACGACGCATTCTGGCCGGCGGTTGGCAATACCCTTTTTCTGGTTGCAATGGTGTTGGTATGTACGGTGGTGCTTGGTGTTTTACTGGCAGTCGCGCTCGACAAACCCTTCTTCGGCAGGGGCATCGCGCGAATATTGCTGATTTCCCCTTTCTTCATCATGCCGACGGTCAACGCATTGCTTTGGAAAAACATGATGATGCACCCGGTTTATGGCGTACTGGCATGGCTTTGGGAAAGTGTCGGGCTTGAACCGGTAGACTGGCTGGCCGAGTTTCCGCTTGGCTCGATCATCGCAATGATCAGCTGGCAGTGGATGCCCTTTGCCCTGCTGATTTTTATCACCTCGCTGCAATCAATGGATCACGAACAGAAAGAGGCGGCTGTCCTTGATGGCGCAACCGGTTTTCAGGTTTTCCGCTACCTGACCCTGCCACATCTTGCCCGGCCTATTGCGTGGTCATGATGATTGAAACCATCTTTATGCTGTCGGTTTTCGCCGAAATCTTTGTGACGACAGGCGGCGGTCCCGGCTATGAGTCCACTAACCTGGCATTCCTGATTTTTGCGCAGGCACTGATGCAATTTGATGTGGGTGTGGCGTCGGCAGGCGGTCTGGTGGCTGTGGTGCTTGCCAACATTGTGGCAATTTTCCTGGTCCGAGCGATCGGCAAGAACCTGGTTACCTGAGGAGAAAACGATGAATTCAGAAAAAACCGGGTTTATCCGCCCCCTGATTTGCTGGGCTGCTGCCATCCTGGTGTTCTTCCCGATCATCATGATGCTGATTACCTCGCTTAAAACCGAGCAACAGGCTATCGAAGTTCCTCCCAGCTTTATATTTACGCCGACGCTGGAAAATTTTGAGATTGTCCAGGAGCGCAGTGATTACCTGAAGTTTGCCAAAAACTCCCTGATCACCGCATTTGGTTCCACCATTCTGGCGCTGATTGTGGCTATTCCAGCGGCGTATTCAATGGCGTTTTACCCGCGCCGGTTCACTAAGGACATCCTTCTTTGGATGCTCTCTACCAAAATGCTCCCTGCGGTGGGCGTATTAGTGCCTATTTACATCCTCTGTAAAGATGCCGGGCTTTTGGATAGCACACTGGCGCTGACCGTTATCTATACGCTGATGAACCTGCCGATAGTGGTGTGGATGCTGTTTTCCTACTTCAAGGATATCCCGAAAGACATCCTTGAAGCGGTTCGCCTGGACGGTGCCGATACCTGGGGAGAAATCCGCCATGTATTGCTGCCACTGTCGCTCGGTGGCGTAGCATCCACCGCACTTTTGTCCATCGTGCTGGCATGGAACGAAGCATTCTGGTCAATCAATTTGACCTCAGCCAATGCCGGGACTCTGGCGACCATGATTTCCACTTACTCCAGTCCGGAAGGGCTGTTCTGGGCCAAGCTGTCTGCGGCATCTACCTTGGCGAGTGCACCGATTATCGTACTGGGCTGGTTCTGCCAGAAGCAGCTTGTACAGGGATTGACGTTTGGGGCTGTGAAATGAGTTATCTGCAAGTAAAGAACCTTTATAAAAAGTACGGTGAGCACACCGCACTGAAAGACATCAACTTTGATATTGAACGCGGTGAGTTTGTGGTGTTTGTCGGGCCTTCGGGCTGCGGTAAGTCGACATTGCTGCGCACTATTGCCGGGTTGGAAAGCTCGTCTGAGGGCGGAATCCATATTGAGCAGCAGGACATCACTGAACTGCATCCGTCCAAGCGTGATGTGGCGATGGTATTCCAAAGTTATGCGCTCTACCCCCATATGACGGTTGAGAGAAACATGTCTTTTGCCCTGAAATTGGCCGGTCGGCCGGAGCAGGAAATCAAGGACAAGGTCGGCAGGGTTGCCAAGCGCTCAAGCTGGAAGAATACCTCGACCGCAAGCCGAAAGCCCTTTCCGGCGGACAGCGCCAGCGGGTTGCCATTGGCCGTGCATCGTGCGAAACCCCAAGGTATTCCTGTTTGACGAGCCGTTGTCAAACCTGGATGCGGCACTCAGGGTGGAGATGCGTATAGAACTGTCGCGTCTTCACCACGAGCTGGGTAGCACCATGATCTATGTGACCCACGATCAGGTTGAAGCCATGACGCTGGCTGACAAAGTGGTGATCATGGATGTTGGAGAAGTGGCGCAGATAGGCTCGCCACTGGAGCTTTACCACCAGCCTGCCAACGAGTTTGTTGCCACGTTTATCGGCACACCGAAAATGAACACCCTCCAGATACAGGAGGCCAGTGGGCAAAGTGATGCGCTTCGGGTCAGTTTCCCTGACAGCCGCCCGGTTGAGCTCGACGCTGCCCGGTATACCGGAAGCGCCGGGGATATCCGCCGTATCGGGTTCCGCCCCGAGACCTTGACCTTTACCACGCCGGAACAAGGCGATGTGGAAGGGGATGTCGAGGTGGTTGAACAGCTGGGTTCAGAGACTCTTACCTATGTGCGTACCCTGAGCGGTGAAACCCTGGTGGTGCGTGCTGACCCCAAACTGTCGCCCAAACTTAACCAGCATGTAGGAGTGAGTCTCGACAGAAAGCAGGTTTATCTCTTTGATGCCTTGGGACAAGCGCTGAATAACTACCAGACGCCGGACTGGAAGGAGCTTGTCGATGGCTGAGCTGCGAAAACTGGTGCATTTCGGGGTCGGGTCATTCCACCGCGGGCATCAGGCCTATTATGTACAGCGCCTTAATGACTTGAGTGATGCCAAGGAACAGTGGCAATACACCGGTGTGAATTTGCGAAAAGAAAGCCGCGCTCTGGTGCAGAAACTGGCGGCGCAAAACGGCGCTTTCTGGTTCAAAACAATCTCTGCATCCGGTGAGTGTACTTACCGCAAAATCGAATCTATCCGGGCTTTGGTGGATGCTTCTTCAGATCTGGCCGGCTTTGATTCATTGTTTGCAGACCGGACAGTCAAAGCAATCACGATCACTGTTACCGAAGGCGGGTATTACCTTACTGACAGCGATGACCTGAACCTCGTCCACTCGGAGGTGGCGGCCGATACAAACCCGGCCAACCAACCTGTCACCCTTTACGGGTTTCTGGCCCGGGCGTTGCGCATTCGCCAGCAGGCAACCGGGGAGCCCATCACGGTGCTGACCTGTGACAACCTGCGTAACAACGGCGCTCGGCTGGAAGCGGCATTCCGGCAGTTTTTGGCAGCGCAGGGCGACGGCAAGTTGTTGGCATGGCTTGATGCGAATGTCACGTTCCCGGCTTGTATGGTGGATCGCATTACACCGGTGCCACCTGCTGATTTGCCCGCTGATATCCTTGCTGAAACCGGGGAAATGGATGCCTGCCCGGTGATGGGGGAAGACTTTGAGCAATGGGTAATTGAAGACAAATTTGCCTGCGACTTTCCGGCACTGGAGCGGGTCGAGGTGACGTTTACCCAGGACGTACACGCTTTTGAAGAAACCAAGATCCGGATACTGAACGGCGGCCACTTCCTGCTTTCCTATGTCGGGGCACTTCGCGGATACCAGACCTATGACGAGAATATCCGTGATGAAGAACTCAACGGGTTATTGCTCCGCTATCACCGGGACGAGGTGATCCCCACCATAGAGAACCCGCCGGTTGATCTGGAAGCCTACCGGGCAACCATCATTGAACGGTTCAGTAACCGCTATATTGCCGACTCCATTGCCCGGATTGCCGCCGACAGCCTGAGCAAGTTTTCCGGTTTTATCCTTCCCTCGGTCGAGCGCACCCTGAAAGCCGGCCGCGATCCGGCCAATGCCCGGGTGCTCATTGCCCATTGGTATTGTTTCCTGGCGCTTTATATCGAAGGGAAGTTTGTATTCAACTACGCCGACCCTTACCTGCCAATGGCAAAAGCATGGTTCGCAGGTAAAGACCCGGTGGATGGCTTTCTCGACAGTTCCGATCTCTGGCAAGGCTGTAACCAGCGTTACCCGGCATTCAGGGAAGCGCTGAAAAATGAAATCGACATACAAATGATGCATTACAGGAAACAGTACCCATGAATATCCGAATCGAAATAGACGGCAAGCCGGCGCTGTCAGGGAAAACGGCGCTAATCAGTGGAGGATATGGCGGTATCGGATTGTCGGTGTGCCGGGGATTTGCAGAAAACGGGGCAAATTGCGTGGTGGCGGATTTACCGCAAAGCCCGTCAGAGGAACTTGGGGTACTGATGGCTGAGTATCCGGGTTCGGTGCGTTATGTCCCGACCAACATCTGCGACGGAGAAGCCCGCAAGGCGCTGTTAGAGCAATGCAAGAAAGGTTTTGGCAGTATCGACATTCTTTTCAATAATGCGGCGGTATTCGACATGGGGCCTTTGCTGGAAAGCGATGAAGCCCAGTATGAAAAACTGTTCCGGGTAAACGTCAACGGCATGTTTTTTCTGATGCGGGCGGTTGCCGACGAGATGGTCAATGCCGGAAACGGCGGCAAAATCATCAATATGGCGTCACAGGCCGGACGACGGGGTGAAGCTTTGGTTTCCCACTACTGCGCCAGTAAAGCTGCGGTCATCAGTTACACCCAGTCAGCGGCACTGGCTCTTGCTCCGCACGGTATCAACGTAAATGCGATTTCTCCCGGCGTGGTGGATACACCCATGTGGGATCACGTCGACAGCCTGTTTGCCCAGTACGAACATCGTCAGCCCGGAGAGAAAAAGCGTCTGGTTGGGGAAGAAGTGCCCCTTGGTCGAATGGGTGTCCCCGGGGATATTTGTGGTGCGGCGCTGTTTCTGGCATCTGGGATGTCTGATTATGTCACCGCCCAGACCTACAACGTTGACGGCGGTAACGTGATGAGCTGAGCGTATTGATAAACCCATTAGCAGACGGTAAAAGTAAGGAACGACATTTGAAGGAACCTTGCACTTAGCGCGATGAATGCAGGCCGGTTTAATTGGGCTTTGGCATACCGTTGAGTGCATGCAAAGGACACGTACATGGCGCATTTTCTCGGTATCGATATTGGCACCTCCTCGGTTAAAGCCATCATCATGGATGAATCCGGCTCAGTGGTTGGTTCGGCCAGCGAGAGCTACCCGGCGAGCCAGCCACAACCGCTTTGGTCAGAACAGGATCCCGACAGCTGGTGGCATGCCACTATCAAGGCATTGGCGGAACTGCACCGCTTATGCCCTGTTGCTTACCGGGACGTAGCCGGAATCGGGTTGTCAGGGCAGATGCACGGTGCGGTGTTGCTGGATGCCAAAGCCCAGCCCCTTCGCCCGGCGATTCTGTGGAATGATGGCCGGGCATTTGCTGAATGTGCCGAGCTTGAACATCGGGTTTCCGGCTTGGGTGACAAAGCCGGTGTCCCGGCGATGCCCGGCTTTACTGCCCCCAAACTCCTTTGGCTGGAAAAACACGAGCCGGAGATCTTCAATGCCATTCACACCGTGGTACTTCCCAAAGATTATGTCCGATACCAGCTCACGCGCACCTTTGTCACCGATATGTGTGATGCTGCCGGGACACTCTGGCTTGATGAGGCCAAACGTCGCTGGCACCCGGAATTGGTGGAAGCGAGTGGGCTGGGTATTAACCAGCTTCCGGATGTGTTGGAAGGCACGGAATGTAGCGGTTTGCTTTCCGGGGAAGCTGCCGACCTTTTGGGGTTGAAACCGGGAATCCCTGTTGTCGCAGGAGGCGGTGATGCCGCCGCCGGCGCTGCGGGAATCGGCGCGGTGGAAGACGGGGATGCCTTTATCTCCCTTGGCACCTCGGCGCAGTATTTTGTTGCTACGGATACCTACAAGCCCTGGCCGCAAAGCCTGATCCACAGTTTTGCCCACTGTGTGCCAGCGCGATGGTTCCAGATGGCTTGCATGCTCAACGGTGCCAGCCCCCTGATGTGGTTTGCCGGCGTGAGCGGCGGTGAGGATATCGGCAAGTTGCTGGCAGAAACCGAGCAGCAATACCGGGTTGATATGCCAACCATTTACCTGCCGTACCTGACTGGGGAACGCACGCCGCACAATAACCCCTTTGCAGCAGCCAGTTTCCACCAACTCACCGTGGCAACTACCCGGGAGCATATGGTGCAGTCGGTTCTCGAAGGTGTCGCGTTTGCACTTCGTGATTGCCAGCAGGCACTGACAGAGGCAGGCACCAGGGTGCCCGTTATCGGCGCAATTGGCGGTGGTTCACGAAGCCGTTTCTGGCTGCAGATTATCGCAGATGTCCTGGACCGCTCGATTGTTCACTACAAAGACAGTGAATCCGGACCGGCCCTTGGGGCAGCAAGGCTGGCACAGATACAGGTTACCCAAGCCAAGCCCTCTGAAATCTGCCATAAGCCAGAGGTCATTGCAGTGGTAGAGCCGGACCCGGAGACACACCAGGCTTACAGCGGCAAATATGCGGAATTTACCGCACTTTACCGGGAGTATGAAAAGCCCCGTACGCTAAGGGTGGCGGGCAGCGAGTTGCGTTAAAAACGGCGAGGTATCAGGTTGGCCAGCAGAATCAAAGATGAACCCGTCTGGGAGTACATTGATTTCAAGGAATCGTTCTGGTTTCTCGAACATGGTGTGCCGCATGAAAGAATCCATTGGCATGTTCATGAGCAGTACGAACTGCACCTTATCATTGTCACCCGCGGAAAAGTGATGATCGGGAACTATATCGGCCCCTTTGCCCCGGGGCACCTGACTCTGGTTGGTCCCTGGATGCCGCACAACTGGGAGAGCAACCTGGCGCCTGGTGAAACCCATGAACTTAGAGATCTGGTTATCCAGTTTAACCCGGACCTAGTGCCAAATGCCCTGCGTGTTTTCCCCGAACTGGCAGTGCTCCAAGGTATGCTGGAACAGGCAAAAATGGGGATCGAATTTACGGATGTACCTTTAGCGAGGCGAAAGAGAAGTTTCTGGAGATCCGCAATGCCCATGGCATGGACCGGCTGTTGAAATTTCTCGCGTTCCTCAGCCATCTCAGTACAAAGTCCACCCGGGTGCTTTCCAGCATCCCCGCCAGTGAAGTCAAAGATCCGGATTCGTTGCAGGGCAGGGTAAATGTGGTGGTGGAATATGTAATGGAAAATTGCCAACAACCGATCCGGCTCAAAACAGTGGCGGATTTGCTGGACATGAAAGAGACTTACTTCTCGCGCTTTTTCCACCAGGCAACCGGACACAGGTTTACTGATTTTGTTAACCGGGTTCGTGTTCAGCGTGCCTGTGTGTTGCTGAATGAAACCGAAGAGGCCATTGCCGACATCAGCCAGCAGGTCGGTTTCAATAATTTTGCCAATTTCAGCCGTCAGTTTCGCCGTATTCGCGGTATCAGTCCGCAGGCCTACCGGAAAATGCATGCAAATTGACAGCCAAGACGGGGTCAGCCGGAAGACACTTTTCTCTGGTTGGTGATTTTCCTGAACTCCGCCGGGGATGTGTTCACATTTTTCTGGAAGGTATCGTAGAAGCTTGAGAGTGATGAAAAGCCGCTTTCAATGGCGACTGACACAATCTTCGCATCAGACTCGGTCAGCAGCATTTTGGCATGTTGGAGCCGTAATTCCGTCAGATGCTCCTTAACGGTACGCCCCAGAAATTTGCGAAACAACATGACCGCATAGCTTGCTGAAACACCGGAATTCTCCGCAATATCCTGGCTCGAAATCGGGTTGAAAAAGTGCTTGGACATATAGCGGAGCATGCGCTCAAAGTGCAGGATGGCTTTTCCTCCAACCACTTTCAGATCATCACTTTGGCGAGCTGGAATCAACTCGTCCCACCCCTCGAGCGCCAGGCGGTAAAGCCGGGCTTCAAGCTCAAGTGCATGGAGCCGGTCCCATTCACTGTCCTGTTCACGCAATTCTTGCGCCCAGCGTTTTGTCAGGTAGTAGTCATCAATTCGCTGCTCTTTGGCTGTGATAACAGCACCGGAAAGAACCGCATTGATAAAAGGCTGCGGCAATGGCCATTGCAGAAACTGCGCCAATGTCACGTAGATGTTGGTAATGGAGCCTTCACCCTTTACGTCTATAACCCGATGTGGGTAGGCACCCCAGAAAACAGTGAGGAGCCCTCCCTGAAGCCGTGCATTACGCTCTGAAAACGCATAGGTCATATCGCAGTCTTTCAGGAAGTTAATCTCTATCGAGGCATGGTGGTGGTAGACATGCTCCCAGGCTTCCGGCTTGTGGTGCTCAAGTAAAATGCTCCGCAGCTGTGGAGCATGGGTGGGTTCTGCATTGGTTTCCTGCATCAGTCGTTTTTCATCAACACTTGGCAACATCAATTGATCCTCCTGCTTCATGGTTAACTTTGGTTGAGTTGGATCAATGCTTCAACTTTATTGTTGATTTCCGGAAACGGTTAGGACAAAGCTGGAAGACTTAACCTTGTGTTAACACTCATTATCTCCTGTACTGAAACAAGGAGGTAACAAAATGACGTGTAGAAGAAAACCCCTGCCTTTGTCTGTAGCTGTTGTGGTGGGGGCACTGCTGTCAGCAAACCCCGCGCATGCTGATAAGCTGCCACCGGAAAAGAACCTGTCCGGTTTGGATTATGAGCGAATTAGTCGGGATGAAATCTATGATTACCACACTTTACCCTCATACAGCGAAGCCCCTTATCTGAAAGAACTTGTCGCACAAGGCAAGTTGCCCCCTCTTAAAGAACGCTTGCCACAAGAGCCGCTTGTGTTTAAAACGGCTGCCATGTCTGATGGCATCGGAGAGTATGGTGGTGTGTTCAGGCACGTCATTGGTGGCCGTCCGCAGGGTTTTAACTGGATGGCCGGGCAAACCCAAGATGGGGTGGCATTAATATGGCGGTTCAGGAGTGCCTGGTGCGTCAGGGACCACGCTGGCAGGTTAAGCCATCAGAGCAAACCGGGCCGCTGCCTAACCTGGCAAAATCCTGGGAATGGAATGAAGATAAAACCGAGCTCACCATGCATTTGGTCAAAGGTATCAAATGGTCAGACGGTGACGCGTTTGATACTGAGGATGTCCGCTTCTGGTGGGAAGACAATGTTGAAGATACCAACGTAGCGTCATTTATGGCAGCAGGTACCTTGGGAGAAGGCACCAAACTAGAGGTTGTCGATGCATATACCTTCCGGTTTATCTTCACCGAGCCTAAGAACGAAAGCGCGCTTGAGAACCTTGCCTACATTAGTGGCTGTCCGGGCCCGAGTCATTTCCTGAAACCACATCATCCGAAATATAACGAGAACGCCACATACAGTTCCTACTCTGCTGCGATGCCGGCAGATGCATTGCCTGTTCCGGTTCTGGGTGCGTGGGCTCCGGTCCTGCACAAACCGGACGAGTTGGTTATTCTTCGCCGCAACCCTTATTACTGGAAAGTAGATGAAAAAGGGCAGCAACTCCCTTACCTGAATGAAATTCACTTCAAGCTCTCCACCTGGGACGACCGCACTACCCAAGCCATTGCGGGTACCGGTGATTTTTCCAACATGGAAACCCGGGCAACTTTGTTGAAGCCATGAAGCAGTCCCGCTCAAAAGACAGCCCGGTTCAGGCCAAATTCGGCCCGCGTACTCAGGCTTGGCGAATAAATTTGAACTACTCCACCATCGGCGTGAATGATGACATTGACCGGGAGCTTCGTTCTCTGTTCCGTGAAAAATCATTCCGTCTTGCGCTCAGCCATGCGCTGGATCGGCACGCAATCGGGCAGTCCATTGCGCGGGGTCCGTTTGCCTACCCTACACGGGAGGGCTTTTAAGCGGGTCTCCGTTTTTTAACTACGAAAGTACCGCTTACCAACCTTACAACATTGAAAAAGCCGGAAAGCTGCTTGATGAGCTCGGGGTTAAAGACACTGACGGGAACGGTATCCGGAACATGCCAGGGTCTGGGAAGGATTTGGCTGTAGATATGATCTTTGACAGTGGCCGAAACGATGTTCGCAAGCAGGTTGATGCCATTACGTCACAACTGGCGGATGTGGGTATCCGGTTGTTGCCGAAAGGACTGGATGAATCAAGTTTCGAGAGAAGCCGGACATCAGGCACCTATAACACCCTTTTCCAACGCATTAATTTTGTGTTGCCGACCACCACCGTTTGCGACCAGTTGCCAGTGGCCGACCAGTGCCCCTACTTCCACCAGGCAAACAATGGTGAGCGTGAGCTGATGCCGTTTGAGAAGGAACTTGCAGACCTTTACAACATGTATTTGTCTGCCGAAGACCCTAACGTGAAGATTGCAGCGGTTCTCAACATGCAATCCATCGTCACTGAAAATGCTTATGTGATTGGTACCGTCCAGGCTCCAGCAGCATTGCTGGTGAACAAGCGAATCAAAAACGCCCACCCGGGTACACCGGTTTATATGTTTGAGTGGGCGGAAGATTCAGTGATTCGTGAACGTCTCTGGGTATCCAAACCTGAACAGAAAACAGAACTGCTTCCGGGTACGGTTGCGGAATATTAATACCTGTTTTTGAGCCTAAGCCGGCCTGAACCCGGGCCGGCACTTTATTAGAAAAATAAGGAGGAACAGGGATGGACGTTCTATTGTTTATCGCCAAACGCACCCTGGCCACCATACCGCTGTTAATCGCAATTTCGATTGCTTCCTTTGCCATCATTGTTGCTGTCCCCGGAGATTATGTCGATGCCTGGATTGGGCAGGCGATGTCCATGACCGGGCAATCCTATGAAGAACTTATGCCTCAGGCAGAAGCAATGCGCCGCGAACTTGGCCTGGATAAATCTCTACCGGTCCAATATTTGAATTGGATTCAAGGTATCGTCTTCCATGGTGATTTCGGGCTTTCATTCAGCCAGAACAGGCCGGTTAGCGAAGTTATCGGGCTGAGGCTGCCGCGCTCCATTGGCCTTGCTGTCGCGACACTGATTATCGGGCAGGTGATTGGGATTGTTCTCGGCATTTATGCCGCAGTTTACCAGTACAAGCTCGGGGATACCCTTGCAACCTTGATTGCATTCCTCGGCATCGTCATTCCAAAGTTTGTGATGTCTCTGATCATTCTCTACTTCCTGGCATTTGTCTGGCATTCCCCGTATATCGCTCTCTTTATTCGCCGGAGTTCATGCTCCAGGAGCATTTCTCGTTTGCCAAAATGTGGGATTTCTTCCTGCATACCTGGCCAATTCTTCTCATTTCAATCTGGGCCGGACAAGCCTATACAACGCGCATGATGCGGGGAAACCTGCTGGATGTGATGAAAATGCAATATATCGAAACCGCCCGTGCGAAAGGGCTTTCCAAAAATAAAGTGCTGTTTAAACATGCCGTTCCCAATGCACTTCACCCGGTAATTATGAACCTGGGTTCGTTTTGATTACATGATCAAAGGGAAATTGAGATTGCCATTGTATTAGGTATTCCAACGTTGGGTCCTTTGATCCTAAGTGCAGTCAGTGACCGCGACATGTATGTGGTATCGGCAATTTTTATGCTCGTGGCAATGTTATTGGTGATCGGTAACCTGATTGCAGATTTGCTCCTGGCGCTGATTGATCCGCGTATCCGCAATGCCACAGTGAAGAAGGGGTAATCATGACTGATCAAACCAGATTTGAGGCCGATAATCCCTTTGCGATGAACGCAGAGAATGCGACCGGAACTTCACTGACTTACTGGCAACTGGTGCGGGCAAGGTTCCGCCGAAACCGTTACGGAATGTTGGGGCTTTTCGGTTGTTTACTGGTTCTCATGAGTGCCGTTTTTTCGGGTTTTATTGCTCCTTATTCCCCCCATACCAAGGATTCTGCCGCCCTTTATTCGCCACCGCAGATGGTGAGGATGTGGCAGCCAGAGGAAGGGTTGTCCATGCCGTTCGTCTATCCCTATGTGGAAGAGATGGACATGGAAACCTTCGAGATAACATTCAAACCTGATGTGGCAAACCCTATATCCCTGACTCTTTTCCCGAAAGGTGACGATTGGGAATGGATGGGGATGACATTCAGCCGCCACTTGTTTGGCGGGGAAAACGGCAATCCGGTTCATCTGCTTGGTACAGATAACCTTGGCCGGGATGTGTTCAGCCGGATGATTTTTGGTACCCAGATAACTTTGTTGATGGGCCTTTTGGTTGTTACTGCAGCCGGTGTCATTGGCACATTGGTGGGAGTGGCATCGGGATATTTTGGTGGCACATTTGATTTGGTTACCCAGCGTGTCGTCGAATTTCTCAAGGCCTTCCCGGATTTGCCCTTATCCTTGCGCTGGTAGCGATTCTTCCGAAACGGGCGGAGCTCTCACCGTATTTATCATGTTTGCGTTGATTATGGTGCTGCTGAAATGGCTGATTTGTCCCGTGAGCTTCGCGGCAAGGTCATCGCAATCCGGTCGATGGAATATGTCCGCGCCGCAGTTGCTGTTGGTGCGTCAGACCGCCGGATTATTGTCCGCCATATTGTGCCAAACATGTCTTCCCACATCATTGTCTGGGTGACTTACTTCCTGCCGGAAGTCATTTTGCTGGAGAGTTTCCTGTCATTCCTTGGTGTCGGCGTTCAGACGCCGATGGTGTCCTGGGGTGTAATGCTTAATCAAATCCGGGATTTCCAATCTTTCTCTGCCGCCCCGTGGCTGATGGCACCGGTCGGGATGGTGGTGATTTCCGTCCTTTCTTTCAATGCGCTGGGTGATGGCCTGCGCGATGCAATGGACCCGTACGCCCATGACTGATCAATTACTGAAAATCGACAACGTAAAGGTCTCTTTTCGCACCGCAACAGGCGTGAAAGAGGCGGTCCGTGATGTCGCTATGCCGTAAACCGGGGAGAGACTCTGGCGGTGGTCGGAGAATCCGGTTCCGGAAAATCCGTCACAGCCCGCGCATCATGGGTATGCTGGCGACGAATGCAGTAGTCGGGCAGGACACCAATATCCAGTTCATGGGAGAGGATATTGCCAGCTACTCCGAGTTGCAGATGCAGGCGATTAGGGGTAACCGGATTTCCATGATCTTTCAGGAGCCACTGACCAGCCTCAACCCGGTATACCGGATTGGCGATCAGGTCGCAGAGATAATTACGGCGCATCGGCCGATGCCGAAAAGCGCACTGAAAGCGGAAGTGATCAGGCTGCTCGATGAAGTACAACTGCCGGACCCGGAAGCGCGCTACGCCCAATATCCCCATGAAATGTCAGGCGGGCAGAGACAGCGTGTAATGATCGCCATGGCGTTGGCAAACAACCCGGATTTACTGATTGCCGACGAGCCTACCACGGCGCTGGATGTGACGGTCCAGGCGGAAATTCTGTCACTGCTGAAGGATCTGCAGGCTAAACACAACATGGGCATCATTCTGATTACCCATGACCTTACCGTGGTTCGCCATATGTCAGATTCCGTGGTTGTGATGCGTTACGGGGAAGTGGTGGAAAGGGGAGTGACGGAAGACGTCTTTAACCATCCGCAGCACCCCTACACCCGCCACCTGATCAACTCAGAGCCAAAAGGCCTGCCGGAGCAGTTGAAAGCCGGGAGTGATACCATCTTGGTCGGTGAGGATTTGCGGGTTGTCTTCAATATTAAGCACGGCGGTTTCTTTAACCGGAAACATACTGAAATTGTGGCGGTAAATAATGTTTCTACCACAGTAAAAAAGGGAGAGACCCTCGGGATTGTCGGAGAGTCGGGGTCCGGGAAATCCACCCTGGGTATGTCGTTGCTGCGTTTAAACCCGATCCAGGCCGGTACTATCCAGTTTGAAAACCGGGAAATCCAGAACTTGGGCAGAAAGGAGATGCAACCTTTGCGTACCCGGATGCAGGTGGTTTTCCAGGATCCGTTCTCTTCACTTAACCCGCGCATGATCATCCGCCAAATCCTTGAAGAAGGCTGATAGTGAACGGGATAGGGAAAACACCGGAGGAGCGGGAAAAACTGATCCTGCAGGCTTTGGAAGATGTCCAGATGCCGGAGGATTCCCTTGACCGGTTCCCCCATGAATTTTCCGGAGGGCAGCGGCAGCGTCTTGCGATAGCGCGGGCAGTCATTCTCAAACCGGAATTTATTCTGCTGGATGAGCCGACATCGGCGCTGGATTTATCCATCCAGGCGCAAATTATCGACCTTCTGAAAGACCTGCAGAAAAAACACGGGTTGAGCTATGTGTTCATCAGCCATGACCTCAAAGTGGTCAGGGCGCTTTGTCACAATGTGTTGGTGATGAGGAATGGGACTGTGGTTGAAGCGGGTCCTACACAGGAGGTGATGGACCAACCGAAGTCCGGTTACACGCGCCGCCTTGTTAAAGCAGCGTTTGATGTCGTGGCATAAATAAATCCCCGGGCATCAATGCATAGGCAATGTTGCCCGGGCTTGGTTTGCACAGAAAACTATTCAGACAATTTACTTAATTTCCGGAAGCGAAGAGTTCTAATCCGGAAGAAAGCATGGGCTGGATAGATTTAAATTTAATTTCGAGAAGAGGAAAACCGAAATCCAGTTTCGGGTATTTAGGGAAGACAGTAACCATGAAGAAGTATCCAAAAATCACATTTATCGGTGCCGGTTCGACGGTGTTCATGAAAAATATCATCGGAGATATCCTTCAGCGCAATGCACTGAGCGGTGCCGACGTTGCCCTCATGGATATTGACCCGGTAAGGCTCAGCGAATCAGAAACTGTTGCTAACCGTATGGTGAACAAACTCGGTGTTGAGGCGCGTATTTCCACGCATTTGGTTCAGAAAGAGGCGCTGGAAGGAGCAGATTTCGTTATCGTCGCTTTCCAGATTGGGGGATATGATCCGTGTACCATCACCGATTTTGAGATTCCGAAGGAATTTGGCCTTCGCCAGACCATTGCGGATACGCTCGGTGTCGGCGGCATTATGCGTGGCCTTCGCACTGTGCCGCATTTGTGGTCGATTTGTGAAGACATGCTGGAAGTGTGTCCGGATGCGCTACTGCTCCAATATGTTAACCCCATGGCGATCAATACCTGGGCGATAGCCAAAAAATACCCGGCTATTAAGCAGGTTGGTCTTTGCCATTCCGTCCAACATACCGCTGAGCTGCTGGCGAAAGAGCTGGATATCCCGATGAGCAGGATCCGCTACCGCTGCGCGGGCATTAACCACCAGGCGTTTTTCCTCAAGTACGAAGAAAAGCAGGAAGACGGCAGCTTCCGCGACCTTTACCCGCGACTGCAAAAAGGTTATGCCGATGGCGTGTTGCCAAAAGAGATCAGCGAGGAGTCTGAGCGGTGCAAAAATATCGTTCGCTACGAAATGATGAAGCGTACAGGCTACTACGTAACGGAAAGCTCGGAGCACTTTGCAGAATACTCACCATGGTTTATCAAAGAAGGCCGTGATGATCTGATTGAGAAGTTTGCCATCCCTCTTGATGAATACCCGATGCGCTGTATCGAGCAGATTGAAAACTGGAAGAAAGAGTCTGCGGAGTTGCAAGGGGCGGCGGAAATTGAGATCAAAAAGAGCAATGAATATGCCTCTGAAATCATTAACGCTGCGTGGACTGGCGTGCCGACCGTGATTTACGGCAACGTTGCCAATACCGGCCTTATTACTTCGCTGCCAGATGGCTGTGCAGTTGAAGTGCCATGCCTGGTTGACCGCAATGGAATCCAGCCGACTTATATCGGTGAATTGCCGCCACAGCTTGCTGCGATTATGCAATCGTCCATCAATGTGCAGTCGCTGGTTGTTGAAGCGTTGATGACCGAAAACCCGGAGCATATCTATCATGCCGCGATGATGGACCCCCACACAGGTGCTGAGCTGGATCTTGACCAAATATGGTCCTTGGTGGACCGGCTGCGTGAAGCCCACGGCGACTGGCTGCCACAGTGGGCACAGAAAAAGCAGTAGTAGTTTTATCTCCCAACTTTACTCGCCGACCACCGGATGATTTTTTGGCGAAGGGCAGCATGGCTGCCCTTTTTTCTTGGAACATTAATATGACATTCATTTACCTCATGTTAATAGGACCAATGTCCTGAATACTCTGAGTGGTTGAAACCAATTTTTTAGAGGTAAATAAATAAAGAATATCAATGATGTAATACTAAGGTATTAAGTATAAACAAGGATATACAGCAACGGATATATAGGCTTTCATTAAACCGCTCAGCTTTTGTTGACAGCGGATATGTAACAATTCATGGTCATAGATTCTTTCGGTTTGAGAACTGTCAAACTTTTATATTCCGCATCATTGTGAGCGTTGACGAATTGAGTTTGGGGTTCAATACAAATAAAGTTTGATCGTCCCTTCGGTTTGTAAACCTGGAAAAACTGATGTTCACAGTGTAATTGCACGGAAATACCGTTGGTGTGCAATATTGTTGCGTTTAATCCTTGTTCGGAAAAATAGCCGTTGTTAATCCAGTTATCCGGAACCTGCTTGCTAATATTGAAGTTTAAGTAGTCAGCAAAGCTTTCAGTGTAGTCTGTTGGCAGATAATCGGTATCCTCACCCAGAGCCCGCTATGTTCAAAATGCACGCGGCTCCCGCCTTCCAGATGAAAGAAAGGATGTAAGCCTATACCGAAAGGCATGGCACTTTCGCCTTTGTTGGTGAGAGTCAATTCAAATCCCAAGCCGGTTTCAGAAAGGGTAATGGTCAGTAAGGCATTGTAGTGGAAAGGGCTGTCGCTTTTTTATCCAGGGGAAGATAAAGTCGAATCTGATCTGGGTGTGAAGGCAATATTTTCCACTCTTTCAGCCAACCATCTCCATGAAGGAAGTAATAAGGATCGGCAAGATTGTTTTTGAGCTGAATGTATTTCCCATCCCACGGGAAAGCATTTTTCTTTATTCTGTTTACCACTGGCATCATGGGGAATAAACCGGTGTTTACAGAAAATGGTAGGTCCAGGTTTGCCCAATCAGTTGGGCGAAATATTGGAAACTGTTTTCCATCGTTTAATCTATAGTTGAAATGAGTGATACACCCACCATTTCTACTGACACCTAGAGAAAAATATTTGTTGTTGATGATATATTCTTTATTCACAGAGCCTTCCTATTTCAGGTTGTTTTAAAGGTTTTCCATGTCTGAACAAAATGTCAACAGGTCATTGGGTATGACTCACCAGGACATTCGGGAAATGAACCGAAAACTGGTGCTGAAATTGCTCTACAGACACAAAGGCTTGCCAAAATCCAGGCTCAGTAGGTTTACAGGTCTGTCTATCCCTGCGGTAACAAAAATTGTTAACGATCTTGAGGCATCCGGGCATGTAGAAGTGCTTTCTGGTACGCATCAAGGACGCGGAAATCATCAGGGGATGGTTAAAATTACGCAGCAAATTCCCAATACGATTTGCCTGAATGTCAGCCCGCTTTTTGTTTCTGCTATTGCGCTGGACAACCATATGTCGCCTCTTTGCGACTTGCATCAGCGCGATATTCAAACTGATTCTCCAGAAGACCTTGTTGAACAGATAATCCAATTGATAGTGGAAATTTCGGCTTCTGCCGGAGTTGAGAATTATCGTCTGGCGTTGGCAGTTCATGGGCAAGTTGATATCAAGTCAGGGGCTTCATTGCGTATGCCGCATGCCAGTTGGCAACATGATTTTGAACTCAAGTACATATTGCAAACGCGGCTGAAGGTCGAAATTTTGCTCGATAATGACTGTGTCATGCTGGCATTGGCAGAGAAGTGGCTGCATGACAACAATGATCGGGATTTTTGCGTTCTCAACATCGGTGAAGGCATTGGATCATCGTTTCTGATTAACGGCGATATATACCGTGGTCCACATTTCGGCAGTGGACAGATCGGGCATACTTTCGTTGGAGCGAATGGCCTGATCTGTGGTTGTGGCCGTGAGGGATGCCTTGAAACAGAAGCCTCTATCCCTGCCATGTGCCTGCGGTATTCGGGCATGAAAGGGGTTAAGGTTACATTCTCACAGTTAGTACAGTTGTATGAGCAAGGTGAGCCGGATGCTGTCGAAGTCGTGCTCCGTGCGGCGAAGTTCATCGGTTTAACCCTCTACAATTTTCTTGTCACTTTGGATATAAACAAAATCTTCCTTTACGGAGAAACCTGTTGCCTGGGCGAACGCTGGCTTTCAACGATAGTCAGGGAAACGCTCTCTAATCCTTTTGAATCTGGCTTGCATTGGGAGCAGGAAGTGACCTCCATCTCTTTTGGGGCGCTGACTGAAGCTCAAAAGCTGGAAGGCATCGGCTATCTTTGGGTGGAAAATGAACTGAATAAAATGAGTACCCGGTAGCTTGTCTGAAATTCCATCGAGCTACCGGGTTTTTCAATTTACACTGTTGCGTCCTTCAGTGACTTTTTTGTCCTTCCTTTCAACATCTCTTTTTCCAGTTCTTCCAATGAGCGTCCTTTAGTCTCGGGAACGTTTTTCACAATGAACGCACAACCTAGCGCACAGATGATGCCGTACAAAAGAAAGCTGCCAGAGGCACCCAAACCGCTGTTGAGTAGGGGGAACGTGTAAGTTAGGACAAAACAAGCTATCCAAAGTGCCAGGGTTGCAACAGACATGGCGGTGCCACGTACTTTGTTTGGGAAAATTTCGGACAGCAACACCCAGGTTACTGGAGCGAGTGTCATGGCATAGATAGAGATGGCAATAAGTACCAAAACCAACACAGGTAAACCAAGGATGCTGTTGGCATAAGCGAAGGCCATTAAGCCGTAAATTACTGTTAGTCCTGCGGAGCCGATAATCATCAATTTGCGTCGACCAATCTTATCTACAAACGGAATTGCCAGAATGGTAAACAGTAGGTTGATCAAACCCGTTGCTACAATAGATTTCAACGTATCGTTTATATCGAATCCGGCCGAGGCGAATATCTCTTGTGCGTAGTTGAAAATGATATTGATACCGCACCATTGCTGGAAAATCGCAAGCGTTACTCCGATGATTAATATGGGTTTTATATCAGGACGCAGTAGCGCATTAATGGGAAGCTGTTTTGTTTCTGCCGATAGCGTTGTACGTATTTCCGCAATGGTGGTTTCGGCGTATTGACGATTACCTAATTTTAGTAAGCACTTCAGCGCATGGTTGTCGCGACCTACTTTTACCAACCAGCGCGGAGATTCAGGAATAGCAAATATCAAAACCATAAATGCGATTGCCGGTACAAGTTCAGCACCAAACATGTATCGCCAACCCAATTGACCATTCCAACTGGCGGAAATTTCAGTAAGCGTGGCTGTGGAAGGAACTGGTTGGGCAATCATCAAATTTATGAGTTGGGCCGCAAGTACTCCTATTACGATAGTCAGCTGGTTCATAGCGACCAGTTTTCCGCGTTTTTCTGCGGGGGCAATTTCAGCTATGTACATGGGTGAAAGTGCGGATGCCAAGCCTATACCCACACCACCCACTATGCGGAAAAAAACGAAGGTGTTAAAAGACCAAGCAATCGCTGTCCCCCATGCTGATAGGACAAACAGCGTGGCTGCCAGTAGCAGCGGTCTTTTGCGGCCATACTTGTCTGCTAGAGTTCCAGCAATGAAAGCACCGAGCATACAACCCACTAAAGCGGAGCTCATGGCCCAGCCAGAAAGAGACGCACTTGTGATATTAAAGTGAGCTTCATAAAAAGGTTTTGCACCTCCAATGACTACCCAGTCGTATCCGAACAATAAGCCGCCACACGCGGCCACCAAACTAATTAGCCAGATATTGCGGTTGTTGAGCCGCTGGCTGGTATCTGTGTGTAATCTGTTCATACCTTTCCCACTATTTATAAATTCAGAATAAAAGCTGCAATGCTTCGGGAAGTGGTGACATGTCAGTATTTTCGCCGAACGATATGCAGTCTAGGTGGAGTTGGTAAATGAAATCTAACGAGTCATCACACACTTTAGTTAACGACGTTAACTAAAAAGTGAGATAAGGAAATGAAGCTAATTTCAACAAATAAAATGATGATTTTTAAGGTTTTATTTTGTTGTATTGCAATGGGCTATTGGAAGGAGGTTGAATACTTAACTTCGTTTACTGAAAGGCGTGAGCTGTTCGCCGGTTCTGTGGATCGGGCTTTCATAGACTGCTCGCAACGTTAATCAGTGAAGGTGTAATCAGATGAATAACAGTGTGAAAGTTTGGCAAGAAGTGGTCACACTTCCTACCTATTCGGTTGGAAAAGTAGATTCAAATCCCCTGTTTCTCGAAAAACGCGTTTATCAGGGGTCATCCGGTAATGTCTACCTTATGGTGATAGACAGCATTTCAGATCACAAGCAGGACAAATCTTATCAGGCCATTTATTTGGAAAATGATTACCTGAAAGTAATGCTGCTTCCCGAACTTGGTGGCCGAATTCACAAAGCCTATGACAAAGTGAATGAGCGTGATTTCGTCTATTGTAATGATGTAATCAAACCTGCATTGGTTGGCTTGCTGGGGCCCTGGATTTCTGGCGGTATTGAATTCAACTGGCCTCAGCACCACAGGCCAACCACTTTTATGCCAGTTGACTTTAAAATTGAACACCATACGGATGGCTCCGCGACAGTGTGGATGGGCGAAGTTGAGCATATGTATGGCTTACAGGTCATGGCGGGATTCAAACTCTATCCAAACAAAGCGCTGATTGAAATAACCGGCAAAATATACAATGGCAACGAAACACCCCGCCAGTTTCTCTGGTGGTCCAACCCTGCTGTTAAAGGAGGTGATGATCACCAGAGTATTTTTCCGCCGGACGTTACTGCAGTTTATGACCATGGCAAGCGGGATGTTTCCGCTTTTCCTATTGCCGTTGGTGAGTACTACAAAGTTGATTATTCGCCTGGAACTGACATCTCCCGATACAAAAACCTCCCGGTTCCCACTTCTTATATGGCCGACAAGTCATCTTATGATTTTGTGGGCGCGTACAGCCACGATGAAAAGGGTGGGCTCTTACACATTGCTAACCACCATGTTTCACCGGGGAAGAAACAGTGGACGTGGGGAAATTGTGACTTTGGCCTAGCTTGGGACCGTAACCTGACAGATGAAAACGGTCCTTATATCGAACTGATGACAGGTGTTTATACAGATAATCAACCGGATTTCACTTGGCTAGATAGCCATGAAGAGAAGTCGTTTGTTCAGCATTTCTTGCCTTATTCTGAACTGGCTCAAGTGCACAACGCCAACACCGATATGGCATTGAAACTGCAGCGCAAGAGTAACGGTGTTGACTGGGGGTCTACGCAATTGCCGACCTGCACAACTGCCGAGTGGTCATTGATAATGACAAAGAAACGCTGGTGGATGAGAAAATCAATTTGAAGCCCGGAAGAAGCATTGTCCGCAACCTTGACTACGACAGCCCGGACAGACTGACCATTCGTGTAACGTCAGTTGGTGGTTACAACACACTCGAGTATAAGGAACACATCAGCAGCGGCGAACCAACCCCCGATCCGGCCGAGGCTCCCACTCTCCCGGCGGAGACCACCAGCATTGATGAACTCTATTATATCGGGCAACACCTTGAGCAGTATCACCATGCTACCCGCAATGCGGAGGACTACTACCTTGACGGCTTGAAGAGAGACCCGCTTCATTACAATTGCAACGTAGCAATGGCCCATCGAGCTTTTGAAGCCGCAGATTTTAAATCAGCTCTGTATTATGCCGATCAGGCGCTGAAACGTGCTCACAAGTACAACAAGAATCCGGTTTGCGGAAAAGCCAGCTACATTCGTGGATGTACCCATGAAAAATTGGGCAATTTGGATGAGGCATACCGTGATTTGTATAAATCCACATGGAGTGGCAATTGCGTGATGCTGGGTATGCAGGTGCCGCCCGCGTTGCACTCAGGCAGCAACGCTTACAAGATGCACTTGATTGTGCCGGGAATGCGCTACGATTCAACGGCATGAACTATCAGGCTACTGTCACAAAAACCGTGGCTTTGCAAAAACTGGGGCGGACACAGCAAGCTCTGGCGTTTCTGGATGAGCAGTTGAAATATCAGCCCCTTAGCTATGCACTTCACTACCAGCGTTTTGCCCTTACCGGACAGGAAAAAGACAAGTCTGTTTATCTTCAACTGATGAATGGCCGGGATGTAAATGTCATTCATCTGGCAAACCTTTATCTCTCATTGGGAGAGATAGAAACGGTTCGCAATATCCTGGCACTTTGTGAAAGCAAGGGGGCGATGGTTTCCTATTACAGTGCATATGTTGAAGGGGATTTCTGTGCCCTTGGTCATGCAGCCGAAAAGGCTTTCATTGATCAGGTACTTTTCCCGAACACTGTGACTGAAATCGAGGTGTTAAAGGCATTCCGGGAAGACTACTTTGCCAACTATTTGTTGGGTTGTTTCCATTATGCCAAGAAAGTCTATGCGCTGGCGGTTAAGCACTGGGACGTTTGCATGGAGCTAAATGAAGCGTTTGCTCCGGTATATCGAAATATGGCAGTTTACAGCTTCAACATAGCGTCGAAACACCAACAGGCACTGGAACTTATGACCCAGGCTTTTGAGCGTAACTCGGAAGATGCCAGGGTTCTGTTTGAACTTGATTATATCAAGCGGGAATTGGGTGAATCACCGAAAGCGCGATTGGCGTTTTTGAAGCGATACGAGCATCTGACACTGAAACGGGATGACTTGGTTGCGGAATACCTGAATTTGCTCAACATTTGTGGCGAGCTTGAAGAATGTAAACATATTCTGTCAACGCGTAAGTTTCACCCCTGGGAAGGTGGAGAAGGCAAAATTACCAGCCAATTTATAATCAACCAGATACGGTGTGCGATGGACTGTATCAATCAGGGTGATTATTCTCAGGCCGCAGAATTATTGAGGCAAGCGCTACAATACCCGTCTAACCTTGGCGAGGGGCGCTTGGTTGGACAGACGGACAATGATATCCACTTTCTGTTGGCACTCTGTTATCGCTTGGAAGAGAACGATGCTTTGGCTGATTATCACTTTGCCAAGGCTAAAAAAGGCAAACAGGAAATTGGCGAAAGCAAGTACTACAACGACCAACCTGCAGACTACCTGTTGTACCAGGCGTTATCCATGCACTATACCGGAGAGACGGCTGAAGCGCAGGAACTGCTTAACAGCATGATTCGTTGGGCTGAAGAAAATGCAGAAAACCCGGTGGCACCTGACTTTTTCGCTGTCTCCCTGCCGGATCTGGTGGTGTTTGACAAGGACCCTAACCGACAAAATCAACAGCATTGTTTATTTGTGAAAGGTATTGCGGAAGCTGGCCTGTCAGTCGTAAATCTCGGGGAAAAGTTAAACAGTGGTTCGTTGTCGCAGCTTCTGGCAAAACAGCCGGAGCATGCGAAAGGAAAACTGTGCGAGGCAGTTCTTAACACCCTGATTCAACTAAATGAAATTTCCGAAGCCAAAGTGACTGACCGAGTGTGTCATCCGTTCCTTTGATTTGGTTACTTGCCAGGTCTATTCGCAATAAGGAGGTTACCAGATGGTGACCTCTTTTTCGTATTGCGCGCCGCTTATTCCGGGTGCATTGATGCCAATTTCCCATATCCCGGTGGGAATGAAGAAGATATCTCCTACACCATTGAAGAACGGTCAGCTGAACATACCTACCGGCTTAAAATTTGCGAGCCAGTGGGGGGGAAGTATGAAAGTCTTCTGTGACCGTGCAACCGTGCGTTTTACAAGCTGGGAATACGGGTTTAAGAACCGCAAAAAGCGGCCCGTACTGGTGATGGAAAAACGCGGAGAGTGGTAACCTTTCATCATTCAAGCCTGGGATTTTTTCCCTGCGAAAATCGGGATTTATTCCTTTATTAAACAAAGGTATAGGAATTTTTCCTTCACACTTTTAACCCCTGTACTTAGGTAGGAAGAAATACACGCTTATCGAGCATGGTTTTTAGTGCTGACGACTTTTTATGATGAAAAGCGTTCGTCGGGTGGGAGGTCTTCCAGTTTCGCCTCCTGCCCGGCTGAGCTGTTTTGCTCAAAAATCATAAGAGGTCTGAACATGAAAGAAACCATGAAGGGAACATTGTTTCTGCCGAATTTGTCCGGAAGGTACCCAGGGAGACGAAAGTGTGGCGTACACCGGGCCCTGTTGAGTGCCATCGCGGCGTTGCCTGCAATGCTGCTCTCACCGCCCTCTCTGTCCAGTGTGACCTGGGAGGATATTGCCCGGGATGCGGAAACCCCTGAAAACGTATTGATGTATGGCATGGGGCCGAAAGCCCAGCGCTACAGTCAGCTTACTGCAATCAATACCGACAATGTAAAAATGCTGACCCCGGCGTGGTCGTTTTCATTCGGTGATGAAAAACAGCGGGGACAGGAATCTCAGGCGCTGGTTTACGAAGGGGTTATCTATGTTACCGGCTCTTATTCGCGGGTATTTGCCCTGGATGCACGCAGTGGTAAAAAGCTGTGGAGCTATTCTCACAGGTTACCGGAAGGTATCCGACCCTGCTGTGATGTGGTGAACCGAGGCGCGGCCATTTTCGGTGACAAGATCTTTTTCGGCACCTTGGATGCCGGCATGGTGGCACTTGACCGCCATACAGGCAAGGTTGCCTGGAAAGTCCGTTTTGAAGACTACAAAGCCGGTTACACCATGACTGGTGCGCCAACATTGGTTAAAGACCAGAAATCCGGCCGGGTACTCCTACTCCACGGCTCTTCCGGTGATGAGTTTGGCGTGGTGGGTAAACTCTATGCCCGTGACCCTGAGACCGGTGAAGAGATCTGGATGCGGCCTTTTGTGGAAGGGCACATGGGCCGCCTGAACGGCAAGGTAAGTACGCCCACCGGTGATCCGGAAGCGCCAACCTGGCCCCGGGACAAAGACGGTAACATGGTTGAAGCCTGGCACCACGGTGGCGGAGCACCCTGGCAAAGTGCGAGCTTTGACCCCGAAACCAACACCATCATTATCGGTGCGGGCAACCCGGCTCCGTGGAATACCTGGAAACGCACCGCTGAGGGCGGTAACCCGAGGGACTGGGATAACCTGTATACCTCCGGGCAAGTGGGCGTAGATCCGACAACCGGCGAAGTGAAATGGTTTTACCAGCACACCCCGAATGATGCCTGGGATTTTTCCGGGAACAACGAACTGGTGCTGTTTGAATTTGATGAAAACGGCAAGACCGTCAAAGCCACCGCGCATGCTGACCGTAACGGCTTTTTCTATCTGGTAAACCGGGAAAACGGCGACTTTATCCGCGCCTACCCCTTTGTCGATAATATTACCTGGGCAACCCATATCGATGAAAACGGACGTCCCGCAGAAGTGGAAGGACAGCGCCCGCCAAAACCCGAACCGGGGGAAAAGCGGGGTAAATCCATTGAAGTGTCACCACCGTTCCTTGGCGGTAAAAATTGGAACCCAATGGCATACAGCCAGGACACCGGCCTTTTCTATATCCCTGCCAACCACTGGAAAGAAGACTATTGGACTGAAGAAGTCACCTACAAAAAAGGGGCGGCTTACCTCGGGCAGGGTTTCCGGATCAAAAAAATGTATGAAGACCATGTGGGTATTCTGCGTGCGATGGATCCGGTAACCGGGGACATCAAATGGGAGCACAAAGAACGTCTGCCGCTTTGGGCCGGGGTACTGGCGACCAAAGGGAACCTGGTGTTTACCGGGACGGGCGATGGCTACCTAAAAGCCTTCAATGCCAAAACCGGTGAGGAGCTTTGGAAGTTCCAGACCGGCTCCGGAATTATCTCTTGCCCGGTAACCTGGGAAATGGACGGGAAACAGTATATCGGTGTGGCCTCAGGTTACGGCGGGGCGGTGCCGTTGTGGGGAGGTGATATGGCCGACCTGACGAAACCGGTACCGCAAGGCGGCAGTTTCTGGGTGTTTGAAATACCAACCTGGGCAAACAAATAGGCAAGTAGCAAGGTCTCCCGGTGTTTGCCGGGAGACTAACCGGGCAAGAGGGAATGATGAGAAAATTAGGATTGATGGTTTTGCTGTTTGCGATACAGGGTACGGCAACAGGGGAGGAGTTTCCGGTCGTGGGTGGCTGCACGCTGAAACCACATACGGAATGCCCCGGTGCTGACCTGAGTGGGCAGGATTTATCGAACATGGATTTGACCGGCGCTGACTTCAACGGTGCCAACTTTCGGGGGACCGATCTTCGCCACGCTGTACTGAAAAATGCCAATCTCCGTAAGGCAGATTTCACTGGCGCTAACCTTTCCCGGGCGGATCTGCGCCATGCCAACGCCCGTGTTGCCACGTTTGACAATGCCAGCATGCAGGCGCTGAAAGGCTGGGCGATGTTCGCTCAGGTGGCTTCGTTCAAAAACGCGGATTTAACCGGTGCTAACCTGGAGTTTGCCCGGGTTGCGAAGGCCAGGTTCCACGATGCAACGCTCCAGGCTGCAAGCCTAGAGATGGTATGGGCACCAAAAACAGACTTTCTTGGTGCCAATCTGAGAGATGCCAATCTTCAGGAAACCAAGTTCTATGATGCCAACCTGAAAGATGCCGATATGACGGGGGCGCGTAAACATTTCGCCATATTTCAGGATGCCTACATGGAAAACTGCAAGGGGTGTCCGTTGGACTGGTGATTGGGCATGAGAGCTGATGCAAAAAGTGCTTCAACGTAAAAAGGGGCTATAACGCCCCTTCTGTTAACTCTTGACCGCTAAGGTCAGGATACTGACAGCACAATACCCGGCAGGGCAATAAATACCAGAGTGAGGTATGCCACAACTGCCAGCTTAGATTTTGCTGCGTAATCCCCGAGGATCTCCGCGCATTTCAGTGGCAGTTCACGCAGGAACGGGATACCGAAAATAACCAGGATACCCAGTACGTTAAACGTAAGGTGAACCAATGCGATTTGCAGGGCAAACACAGCGTTGTCACCGGTAACGGCAGTTGCAGCCAGAAGTGCAGTAATACACGTACCGATGTTAGCGCCCAGAGTAAACGGGTAAACCTTACGCACGCTCAGTACGTTTGTGCCAACCAGCGGTACAACCAGGCTGGTGGTGGTTGACGAGGACTGAACCAGAATAGTGACCAGAGTACCTGAAGCAATGCCATGAACCGGACCGCGGCCGATGGCGCTGTTCAGCACTTCACGCGCCTTACCGACCATCAGGCTCTTCATCAGTTTACCCATCACCGTAATGGCAACGATAACGGCAACGATACCGAAGATAACCAGTGCAACACCGCCAAGGTTGCCCGGCAGTACATCAAACACAGATTTTGCACCGTTTACGACCGGCTTGGTAATCGGCTTGATGAAGTTGAGGCTCTTCATGCTGAGGTTGTCTGCCTGCATCAGCGGCGCAACCAACCAGCTTGAAATTTTACTCAGCAGGCCCGTCATCATTTCCAGTGGAAGGAAAATAGCAACAGCGAAGAGGTTGAAGAAATCATGGACTGTTGCACAGGTAAAGGCGCGACGGAATTCGTCTTTGCAGCGGGCGTGTCCCAGGCTGACCAGCGTATTGGTGACCGTGGTACCGATGTTGGCACCCATTACCATAGGGATGGCGGTTTCAACCGGAAGGCCGCCGGCAACAAGGCCAACAATGATGGAAGTAACGGTACTGGACGACTGAATAAGCGCGGTGGCCACAATACCAATCATCAGGCCGGCTACCGGGTTTGAGGCAAAGGCAAACAATTCTTTTGCCTGCTCGCCGGCGGCCCATTTGAAGCCACTGCCAATCATACCTACAGATACCAGAAGCAGGTACAACATGGCTAACAGGGCGACCCACTGAAGGGGACGGTTAGGTGTGGCCGAATCAGGCCTTTTGATGGCGCTCGACTGGACGCTCATAAGCTCACTCCACTGCGGATTTTTTTCGGTCATGTTTGTTGTTGGTGAGCATGCTATGAAGGTTACATTACAGAAATATTACGAGATGACATTTTTGATACGTTTTTTTGATGGTTTTATGACTGTTATATTTCTGTTGGTGAATATTTTGAGTGAAGCCGCAATTTTGAAAAATCGGATTTGACGAAAAAAAGGGCTTCCCGAAAGAAGCCCAAAGAGCACCCAACTAGCGCGGGCAAATACTTATCAATCAGCGCGTTCAGGCAACGGAAGATTGACCCACTCTTTGTAGAAGGTTTCTATATCCGGTTCAAAGTCATGAATCACCGGATACCAGGGAGTTGGCGCTTCCACGTCATGCATGATCCGCAGGTTGGGCAATAGAATTCCCGGTAGACCTGCCACGCCGTATCCGGGTGCATGTGCTCGGGGTAGACATCGAGCATGGCTTCCTTGGTATCCCGGACATACACCACCGCGTTTAACTTCCAGTTCTCCCGATAATCGCCAAACTCATGTCCGCAATCACATTTGGTCACCCATTTGTTAGTGCCTTTTTGCTGGGCGATGTAGAGATGCGGCCCCAGAGGAAGGACAATTTTGTCCGGCCAGGTCACTTTAGCCTGGAGTGTTTTTACATATTGAGCAAAGCGGGACTGATCCTTTGGCATGGAGAGCATCCGCCTTGTGGTTTTCCAGTCGAGCTTGCCTTCAACCAGTTTCTCGACCTGTTCATCAGTGTACTGAGACATAGTGTCGCTCCTTCAGCGAATTACTCTTCAACCAGGGTGATGGTGGATACATCCGGCATCCGGGAAAGATCCATGCGGTACTTTGAGCCATAGGACGGTACACCCAACTCTTCTTCCGGCAATGACCACTCATCCGGCAGTTCCCAGAACGTCTTGAACTGGTTAAGGAACTTCTGAGACAGGCCAAAGCTGGTGGCGTACATATGTTTAACCGGCAACGACGCGTCTTTTTCGAGGATCTTCTGGCGCTCTTTGAGCATCCAGTCCCGGGTAGGAATGGCGCGGGCAAGACGCTCCTTACGAATTTCCGTACGGCGTTTTCCGGTTCCGGCGTCATCGACTGACCATGTGCCGTTTTCATCCTGGTGAAGTACCGCGCCATACACCTTGCGGGCAAATTCCGGCAGCACAAAGGCTTCATTCAGGTCATGGGCGATGGATTCACAATCGCGGTCAAGCGGATCGCCAAACCCCGGTCCGCCGCGCAGGTAGTTGAGGTAAAGGTCATGGTTGTCGTAGCAGTCTTCCGTGGTCATGCACTGCTGGTCACGTTTTACAACGGAACCCGGTGACAGGTGCTTTTCGTAATCCGGGCTGGCCGGATTGAGATCGGCGCCGAGCGGCAGGCTGTCACCTTGCTGGATACGTTCTTTAAGGCCGGTCATATGTGCCTCAAAACGGTATCCGGTCGCCGGTGGATAGCCGCCCATCATGCCCCAGTCACTGTTCATGTAACCGTTACCCATAAAGAACATGGTCCAGTCGTGGGAGTTCCACACCATACGCAGGGACTCAAACCCGCAGCCACCCCGGAATTTGCCGTAACCGCCGGAGTTGCATTTCACGTTCCTGCCGAGGTAGAGGAGCGGTTCCGCCATTTCCCAAATCTCGACATCACCCATGTCACCTTCCGGGTTCCAGATGGCAGCGGCGTGGTTAAGGCCGTCCTTGATGGCACAGGCGCCAGTCCCGCAGGAGGACGCTTCAAAGCTGTTAACGGCGTGGATGTCGCCATCCTGGTTGATACCGCCGCCCTGCAGCCAGTTTGAGGTGTTGGCATTGCCGGCATTGACCTCTTCAAGGTAACCACGGCTGAAATAGCCCTGCCCAAGCCCGCGCCACAACGCACTCCATCCGGAAACCAGGAAGTGCCAGGCGTAGGCATGGCCTGTGCGCCGGTCATCCGGGTTCATCCAGGCTCCTTTTGGAAGCCGGAACTCTGTGCCGTAATAAGCCCCGTCGTTAATGCGCTGGGTGGGAACCAGTGTCTGGGTCATCATTACCCAGATTCCGCTGGTAAAAGCGACCTGGTGGGCATTGTAGGAGTGCCATCCCCAGCGGCTTGCCCCCTCAAAATCCAGCCGCCATGAACCGTCCCCGCGGATAGTCATTTCCACCGGCGAGTGCATGACCGTATCGAGCTTGGCAAAGGCGGAGGGAGTTTGCACATCCGGGTGGGCGTAGGGAACGTCCACAAAGGCCACCTTGCGGTATTTGCCCGGCAGGGTCATGGCCTTGATGCGGGTTTGCAGGCCTCGGCGGCCGTCTTCCACCACTTCGTAGGCGAACTTTTCGTAAGCTTCAATGCCTTCTTCCCGGATCACCTCTTCCACCAGATCCCGGATCATGTGGCATCCGGCAATCCGGGTACGCTCATCAAGGATCCAGTATTTCGGGGTGCGGACAGAGCGCTGGGATTCATGCAGCCAGTCCCGGAACGGCTCATCTTTCACACCGGTTTTGCGGCAGGTGATCATGTAGCCATCCCCGAAGCGCTGAACCTGTCCGGTGGACATAGAGCCCGGCGTGACGGCACCGGTATCTATTACGTGTGTTACACCGCCTACCCAGCCAATCAGCTTGTCATCCAGAAAATGGGGACGATGGTGGCAATATCGCAGGGGTGTACGTTACCGATGGAGCAGTCGTTGTTGGTAAACATATCACCGGGGTCGATACCGGGGTTGACCTCCCAGTTGTTCTCAATCATGTATTTGATGGCGGCTCCCATGGTACCCACATGGATAATGATGCCTGTGGATGTCAGCACACAGTCGCCGGCTGCGTTATACAGGGTGAAACAGAGCTCGCCTTCCTGCTCTACAATCGGGCTGGCAGCGATCTTTTTCGCCGTTTCCCGCGCGTGAACCAGGCCACCCCGGATTTTGGAGAACATTTTTTCATAGCGGATCGGATCATTTTCACGGAACTCCAGGTTTTCAAGGCCGTTGTAAAACCCGGTCGCAGCGGTTTTGGCCAGAATTTTGTCACGGAACGTTTTCAGTGACTCGCCGTTACCCAGAAGGTCGGCATGGCCTTTGATTTTGGTAATGTCATCCATGGGTTAGTCCTCCTTGAGGGACTTGAGGTGGAACAGGCGGTGCTTGTCGAGGAACGTCTCAAAACCATCCGGCACAACAAAGGTGGTGGCATCAGATTCGATAATGGCAGGGCCGGTAATCTGGTTGCCGGGTTTGAGCGCTTCCATCTTGTAGAGCTGGGCATCGACCCACTGCTTGTGGCGGTAGAAAGGGCGGTGCCCGAGGCGGGAAGACTCAGGAGGGATTTCGCCGGTTTCCTCATCTTCCGGCAGGGACGGTTTAACCGTGGCGACAAGGCCATGCATGATAGCCCCGGTGACCGAAAACCCGAGCTCCGGTGAGCGCGCTGCACTGGCATAAACCCGGGAGTATGTTTCCTCGAAGGCTTCAACCAGCTTGTCCCAGTCTTCGGCAGTGGCGGCACTGGTGATGGGGGAGAGGATCTCCAGGTCATTGAGCTGGCCCATGTACTGCATCCGGAAACCGGGACGCAGTATCACATCTTCCGGTTTGAAGCCGTTTATCACGAATTCATCAACCACCTTGGCTGCCAGTTCTTCCCACGCTGATTGCATGACGCCTGAAGCCGCTTCTTTGTCGCTGTCCGGGGCAAACTGAGCAACGGCGATATCGACACTCTTGTCATAGCGGTACTCAAAATCGGCACAGGCGCAGCCAAAGGCGGAGAACCCTGCTGCCCAGGCAGGGACAATAATGTCTTTGAAACCCAGCCCTTCGGTGTAGCCGTAAGTGTGTACAGGGCCCGCCCCGCCGTAGGAGAAACAGACGTATTCGGTCGGGCTGTATCCCTTGGCACCGATGTTGGCGCGCAGGTATTCGCGAAGCTGGAGATCGAGCAGTTCAATGACACCGGAGGCAGCCTCTTCCACGGAGAGCCCCATAGGGTCGGCAATTTGCGCTTGATATGCTGGCGTGCCCGTTCAACATCGAGCTTGATGCGCCGCCGAGGAAGTTTTCCGGGTTAAGATAACCGAGCACAACGTGGCAGTCGGTTACAGATACTGTGTCCAGCCCGCTGTCCTTCCAGCATGTGCCTACCTTGTAGCCGGCGCTGTCCGGGCCGAGGGTGATGGAATTGCTGTAAGGTCGATGCGTACAAAACTGCCCGCACCGGCACCAACGGAATCCATGACTACCAGCGGTAGGGAAAGCACCAACCGGGCCATATCCGGGTCTGCGGCAATGGCAAAGTTGCCTTTGGTGATCAGCGCCATGTCAAAGCTGGTACCGCCGATATCGGAGCAGGCGATGTTGTCATAACCGAGCATTTCTCCAAGCAGCTTAGAGCCGATGACCCCGCCGATAGGGCCGGAAACGATGGTTCGCGCAAGCTCTTTGGCTTTCCATGAGATGGTCCCGCCGTGGGTGGCCATGACCCGGAGGTCGAATTGGGCACCGTGTTTGTGGAAGCGGTCGCTGACCTTTTTCAGAGTCTCGCGGGAAGGCTCTGCGGCATAAGCTTCCAGCACCGTGGTGTTCATGCGGTGGCTTTCTTTGCGCGACGGGTAGTAGTCGACCGAGGCAAAGACCGGGATATCCACCCCCATGTCGTTGAGTTTTTCTTTGCACACATCACGGGCAATCTGCTCGTTGCGCTCGTTCTTGTGGGACTGTAGCAGGCAGATAACAATGGCATCCGCACCGGATTTAACCAGCTCTTCAGTTGCTTCTGCCACTTCGGCTTCACGCAGCGGAATAACGATATTGCCCTGTACGTCGGTACGCTCTGTCACGCCCCGGATGCGGGAAAGCGGCACCAGGGGAGGATCATACTTGTGGGTGTTCAGGTGAATCCGGTCTTCAAGGGCATACCCCAGGTAACTCTGGATTGCGCGCCCCATGGAATGGGTCTGTTCAAACCCCCGGTTGCAGATAAGACCGACACTCAGCCCCTTGCGTTGTACCACCCGGTTAAGCATGGCAGTGCCGGAATAGACGCCGGTAACCAGCTCCGGGTAGACCTCATTTACCGCCCGGCTCCAGTGTGCCAGGGCATCTTCGGAGGAGTTGTAAATTGCGACGGATTCATCATCCGGGTTACTTTGCGCCTTGCCAACGACAAACCTGCCGTCTTCGCGGACAAAAAAGGTATCGGTCATGGTGCCGCCGGCATCAATGCCCAAAACCTTCACGGTTCCCTCTTGCTGTTGCATATCGCTCTCCTTTCTGAAGGATTTTTATTGCGTCATCCAGTGAAGGGCAGCCAGGCCAGAGTTTGGAGAATCTGGCTGCCCTGTATACAGAGAGCAACGGATATGCCATGTGTTAATAAAATGTTTAACTGCAATTAATTCATAGTGATGGGTTCGGGTCATGTTGTTTGGGACAGTATGCGGCGTTCGAATTGAAGTCGGACGCGGGATGGAAAACGTAGGAAAACACGTCTGCAAAAAGACGCCGGACTCCCCTTAGCTTGAGCGAACCGCGTCGACGTCTTTACTGAGGCCGTACTTTTTCAGTTTCAGGTAAAGTGTACTTTTGGCGATGCCGAGGGTTTGCGCTGCCAGAGTCAGGTTGCCCTCACTGGCGTAAATGGTTTGCCTTATTTTTTCGCTTTCCGACTGCTCCAGTGTGCCGTGACCGTTGCACAAAGGTGCCGCAGTGAGGGTATCGCTTCCTGGCGGTTGGGAAAGGATTTCGGGCGGAAGGTCGTTAAACGTCAGCGTATCGTCAGCGCTCATCAGCAGCATGGACTCAATGATATTGCGAAGCTCGCGCACATTGCCCGGCCAGCCATAATTTTCCAGCGAAGTGATGACATCCGGGGTGGCGGTTTTAGGCGGCAACCCGTGTAACTGGCAAAGGTTGTTGACCAGAGTCTGAACAAGAAGCGGAATGTCTCCGTCCCGGTCTCGCAGCGGGGGAATGCGGATAGTGGTAACGGCAATCCGGTAGAAGAGATCTGTCCTGAAACGCCCGTCCTTCACATCCTGCCGCAGATCCCGGTTTGTGGCGGCAATGAGTCGAAAGTTAACCTTGCGAGGAGTGTTTTCCCCGAGCCGGTATATCTCGCCGGACTCCAGCACTCGCAGCAAATGGGGTTGGATATCCATTGGCATGTCACCGATTTCATCCAGGAACAGTGTCCCGCCGTTTGCGGCTTCAATTTTACCCGCCAACCCACCTTTGCGGGCACCGGTAAAAGCGCCGTCACCGTAGCCAAAGAGTTCACTGCTGAGCAGATCTTTGGAAAGGCCACCGCAATTGAGCACAACGAAAGGCGTTTTTGTCGATGAGCCTGCGTTGTGAATGCCGCCTGCGAAAAGCTCTTTGCCCACACCGGTTTCACCAAGAAGAAGCACGGAAACCCGGGATTTGGAAAGTTGACGGGCTTTGGAAAGGGCACTGCGGATCGCCGGGGAATGCCCGATAATCTTTTCAAAGCCAGAGGTTTCATCCGGGCTGTTGCGTTTTGACGGTTTTGCCTGGAAACCGGTCGCCCTGGGAATGGGAATATGAACGATGCTGCCCGCGACTTTATGATTGATTACTACCGGCTCTATCCATTCCCGGTGCAGCCATTCCGGCAAGGCGGAGCGCTCCCGCTCGGGAACCTCCAGGTTTAACGCCCCAATCCGCAGGTTGCTGTTAACCCTGTCCATCCCGGCTCTGGCAAGTACAGCCGTTGCCCGGCTTTCGGCCTTGACCATAAAACCCCGACGGTCAAACAAGATGATACCGTCCCCGTTTCTGGCTGAAAGTTGGTTCATGCTGTTTTCGATAAGGCGGTAGCGGTGCTCCATTTCCAGCCGGGAAAGCCGGCTTTCTATCCGGTCTGCGGTGGTCATTGCCAGTGCGAGGCTGTGGCGGCTGTAGTTGGCGCTGAGCCCGGAGACATCAATCACTCCAAGGACAGAGCGGTCTACCGGATCGCGGATTACGGTGGCGGAGCAGGTCCAGCGCTGGATGCCTTCACAAAAGTGCTCAGCAGCGTGGATCTGGACTGGCTGTCCGGTTGCCAGCGCTGTACCGATGGCGTTTGTGCCGGTAATGGATTCTGACCACTGTCCTCCTGGAATAAGCCGTGCGTCCTGGAGCGGGTCGCGTACACGGGCGCTGGCATCTCCTTCAACATCCAGAATAGTCCTGCGGGTCTGTGAGGATCATGACAGTTCCGGTGGGGGATAAGATGTCCCGCGCCTGCGCCATGCAGGGCGTACCTGCATCAATCAACCGGGCATGGCGGGAGCGAAGAGAGGCAAGGTGGTCGGTATTGAGCGGATCGTTGGCCTGGTTTCTCAGGGGTCGACATTCCCAGACTGACACCGTAACCATGACTCCTGGATAAGCATTCGCAAGTGAGAATCCGGCACTGATCCGCCCTCCAATGGGTACATGGATCCGGAAATAAATTTCTCCCACCGGGCTTTGATATTCGCGTTTTCTTCCGGGTGCGAATAACGGTCATCTTTGCTCAATTTCGCCATCATACATACCTCCTTGTACCACACGTCCATGTCATAAGGCGTATCCGGGCTACTGTCCGGATAAGCTTAGCCGCCTCGTACCGGCGGTGTACTGAAATACGGGCTTAGTCTTAACAGTGTGGCGTAAGGCAGGGGGTTATTGATTGTTTATAGTTGTAATGTGAATGCACTGGGAAAGTTATAACGCAAAGGTTATGCCATAGGTAAAACACAGGCCATAAGCTGATGACAGGGCGAAATTATTATGTAACTGCATTATTAATGTGTGCTCAGCCACACGTTCGAAAATCGTACGACGTGTGAAAATCAGACGTTTATATCTTCTCCTGAATAAGGATTGTTTTTCGATGAGCCGTCTTCTTCCTTTATCCGTTGTGCTCTCCCGGCGTGACTGGGAAAACCCGCAAAGCCTGAATATTGATACGCTTTCTGCCCATTCTCCCTTGTTTGGGTACGCCTCTTTGGCAGAGGCGGTCAATGATGCGGGGAACAGCCGGGTTTCGCTTAACGGGACGTGGGCATTCCGGCTTTTCGAGAACCCTGAATCTGTAGACGAACGCTTTCCTGAGCCCGGTTTTGATGACAGTGGCTGGGACGGGATTCCTGTACCTGCCAACTGGCAGATGCATGGCTATGACAAGCCTATCTATACCAATGTGAAATACCCGTTCCCGGTAGACCCGCCGTACGTTCCTAAGGAGAACCCTACCGGTTGTTACCGTACGCGTTTTACCCGGACAGAGGCAGATCTCCAGCGTCAGAACCGGATAATTTTTGACGGGGTCAATTCTGCGTTTTACCTCTGGTGTAACGGCCATTGGGTCGGATACAGCCAGGACAGCCGTCTGCCTGCTGAGTTTGATTTAACCCCTTACCTTGTTGCCGGTGAAAACACGGTTGCCGTGATGGTGCTTCGCTGGAGTGACGGCAGTTACCTGGAAGACCAGGACATGTGGTGGCTGAGCGGAATATTTCGTGATGTGACGTTGCTGACCAAACCCCGCCAGCAGATCCGGGATTTCTTTGCCAAAGCCGGTCTGGATGCGTGTTACCGCGATGGTGTGCTGGAGCTTGAAACAGACATCGAGGCCGCAGAGGGCGCGGTGGTGGTTGCTCAGTTGTTCGATGGTGAAACGCCGGTTTCGGATGCAGTGAAAGCACTACCCAATAACAAGGTTGTGGATGAAAAGGGTGCCTGGGTTGACCGCACTTTCCACCGGATCAAGGTATGTGAGCCCAAACCGTGGAGTGCAGAGGTGCCAAACCTCTACCGTCTGGTGGTTTCACTGGAAGACGGTGACGGGAATGTGCTTGATGTCGAAGCCTGCCAAGTCGGTTTTCGCAATGTAGAAATCAAAGAAGGGTTGTTGCTCGTGAACGGCAAACCCCTGTTGATAGCGGGGGTGAACCGCCACGAACACCACCCTGAGCGCGGGCATGCGGTTTCAGAACAGGATATGGTGCAGGATATTCTGCTGATGAAGCAGAATAACTTTAATGCGGTACGTACCTGCCACTACCCTAACCATCCCCGCTGGTATGCGCTTTGCGATCAATACGGCCTGTATGTGGTGGACGAAGCCAATATCGAAACCCACGGTATGTTCCCGATGTCCCGGCTTTCCGATGATCCGCAGTGGAATGCGGCCTACATGCAGCGCTACATCCGGATGGTCAAGCGGGACAAAAACCACCCCTGTGTCATCATCTGGTCGCTTGGCAATGAATCCGGAAATGGGGCTAACCACAACGCCATGTACAGCTGGAGCAAGTCGTTTGACCCGACGCGGCCGGTCCAGTACGAAGGCGGCGGTGCTGACAGTGCCGCCACTGACATTATCTGCCCGATGTATGCGCGGGTGGATGAAGATCAGCCTTTCCCGGCTGTACCAAAGTGGTCAGTGAAAAAGTGGGTATCAATGCCCGGTGAAAACCGGCCGCTGATCCTGTGTGAATACGCCCATGCGATGGGAAACAGCCTCGGCAGCTTTGATAAATACTGGCAGGCGTTTCGCCAGTATCCCCGCTTGCAGGGTGGGTTTATCTGGGATTGGGTTGACCAGGGCATCAGCAAATGGGACGAGAACGGAACCCATTACTGGGCTTACGGTGGCGACTTCGGTGATGTTGATAACGACCGACAGTTTTGTATCAACGGGCTGCTGTTCCCGGACCGCACGCCGCACCCGACAATCGAAGAAGTGCGTTACTGCCAGCAACCTGTCCGGTTCGAGGCCGGTGAGTTGTCCCTCGCAGGTGCATCGGTCACCTTAGCCAGTGAGTACCTGTTTGCCACGCTGTGCAATGCCTCGCTTCACTGGTGCGTACTCGAAAACGGTGTGCCGGTTTGCAAAGGTTCTGAGTCTTTATCGCTGCCGCCCGGAGAGTCTGGCTCATTCGCGTTACCTTTCACCATAAACGGCAGACCGGGAGCGAATTACCACCTGAACCTGGATGTGGTGTTGGATCAAGACACCCAATGGTCGAGTGCCGGACACTGCCTGGCATCTGAGCAATTCGCTGGTAAACCCGCAATCGCTGGTGCTTGCGGACAAGCCGCAATTAAAGCCACTTTATGTCAATGAAACCGCAAGGAACATCAAGGTTACCGGCGAAGATTTCACCTGATATGGGATAAAACGACTGGGCTGGTGTGTTCGGACGGGCTTTCCGGACTGAAAGACTGCTTTTACCGAGCGCCCATCGACAATGATATCGGCATCAGTGAAGCGGACGCTGTTGACCCGAATGCTGGGTAAGCCGTTGGCAGAATGCGGAGCTGGGGCAGTGGCTGCGCCGGTGTGAGCACATCAACTACTGCGCGTCAGTAGAAAAGGTGATGGTTGAGGCCGGGTTCAGCTACCGTGACAGCCGGAATAACCTCGTTGCTGCGACCCAATGGCGTTACTGCGTCAAAGGGGATGGTACTGTCACCCTGGATATCGATTGCCAGTTCAGTGAAAGCCTGCCGCCACTGCCGAGAATCGGTGTGCAGCTTTCCATTGCCAATGAGCAACTGGCAGAGGTGCGCTGGTTTGGCCGGGGGCCGTTTGAAAACTACCCGGATCGAAAATCAGCTGCCCGGTTTGGCGAGTACTGCGCCGGCCCGGAAATGCTTCACACGCCGTACATTTATCCAAGTGAGAATGGACTTCGTTGCGATACCCGTGTGCTCGACGTTGCCGGTCTTCGGGTAGAAGGTGATTTCCATTTCAGTCTGAGCCCCTACTCAGATGAGGTATTGACAAAAGCCCAGCACACCAATGCGCTGGTGTCAGACGGGCATGCCTACTTACACATTGATGCAGCGCATATGGGTGTGGGCGGGGATGATTCGTGGAGCCCGAGCGTGCACCCTGAATTCCTCATTAAGCACAAGCGGTTTAATTACCGGCTGATGTTCCGGTTCCAGCATTAAGATCCTGATCGGGATCACGCTTTTTGACATTGTCCTCCTCGGATCAGATTGCTGATCCGGGGTTTTATTTTTCTCCCAGATGTGCACTTCCAGAAATTTTCCTATTTTCTCCAGAAAGTAATAACGTTCCCACTAAAGGCTGGAAATTGGCCGCATTGCTTAACTATTGTGGGGTTATTGATTTAACTATACTCAACGCGAAGACCTAAAAATTGTGATGTTGACTATGCTTAATAATCTTGGTGCATATTTCATCTGTTTGTGGAAACGTTTACACTACTTGTGGATTGGATCACGGTACAGATCCGAAAGGCGAACTAACATGACGTCAACCTCAGGGTAAAAGAAGGAGTTAACGTGAAAGTCTCGTAACCGGCGGTATGGGATATATCGGAAGCCACACCTGTGTACAGATGATTGAAGCAGGGCTGGAGCCTGTCATTTTTGACAACCTCTGCAACAGCAAGGCGGCGGTGCTCGATCGCATTGAAGCGCTCACAAAAGTACGTCCGCAGTTTGTGGAAGGTGATATTCGTGACAAAGCTGCCCTGGATACACTGTTCAGTGAGCACGAAATCGAAGCTGTGATTCATTTCGCCGGCCTGAAAGCGGTGGGTGAGTCAGTTGAAAAGCCGCTGGAGTATTACGACAACAACGTTAACGGCACCCTGGTCCTGGTTTCGGCTATGAAAACGGCTGGGGTTAACAGCCTGATTTTCAGCTCTTCAGCCACGGTATACGGTGATCCGGCGCAAGTGCCTATCACTGAAGATACTCCAACGGGACAGGTGACCAACCCTTATGGTCGCTCAAAGTACATGGTGGAAGAGTGCCTGCGTGACATTCAAACAGCCAACCCGGCAATGAGTGTGACCCTGCTTCGTTACTTCAACCCGGTCGGGGCGCACCCGTCGGGCACCATGGGAGAGGATCCGCAGGGCATCCCCAATAACCTGATGCCATTTATTGCGCAGGTTGCCGTTGGCCGCCGGGAAAGCCTTTCTGTGTTCGGTGACGATTACCCGACCCATGATGGCACCGGGATTCGTGACTACATTCATGTGATTGACCTTGCTGAGGGCCATATTGCCGCCCTTAAAGCCGTCGGAAGCCAAGCCGGCCTGCACATTTACAACCTTGGAACAGGTAAGGGTTCAAGCGTGCTGGATATGGTGAAGGCATTTGGTGAAGCCTGTGGCAAGCCGGTTCCTTACCAGATTTGCCCCCGCCGTCCGGGTGACATCGCTGAGTGCTGGGCTGATACCGCTAAGGCGAATCGCGAGCTGGATTGGAAGGCGACACTTACTGTTGCGGATATGACGGCAGATACCTGGCGTTGGCAGTCAGCCAACCCGAACGGATACGAATAATAACCCGGTGAATATCCCCGGATTTTGCAAACAATTTTTAGAGAGTTTACTGGGATGTACGAACAATTTGATGCAACTGAGCACCCGCACCGCCGCTTTAACCCGCTGACTGGGCAGTGGATTCTCGTTTCGCCACACCGTGCCAAGCGTCCGTGGCAGGGCCAGTCTGATGAGCCGGATTTGACGCAATTACCGTCCTATGACGCAGAGTGTTTCCTGTGCCCTAGCAATACCCGTATTTCCGGCGATAAAAACCCGGATTATTCAGGCACCTATGTCTTTACCAATGACTTTGCTGCATTGATGAAAGATACGCCGGATGCGCCAAAGAGCAACAATCCGCTGTTCCGCGCCGAAAGTGCGCGTGGCCTCAGCCGGGTTATCTGTTTCTCACCGGATCACAGCAAGACGCTGCCGGAGCTTTCCCTCAAGGCCATTCGTGGAGTGATTAATACCTGGAATGAGCAGGTTGAAGAGCTGGGTAAAGATTACATCTGGGTTCAGGCTTTTGAGAACAAAGGTGCCTGATGGGCTGCTCCCAGCCTCACCCGCACGGGCAAATCTGGGCGAACTCTTTCTTGCCGAATGAAATTGCACGCAAGGAAGAGAACCTGCTGGCGTATTTCCAGGAAAACGCCAGCAACCTGTTGGTGGATTACGCGCAAAGCGAAATGGCTGATGGCAGCCGCACCGTGTGGAAACGGAGCACTGGATTGCTGTTGTCCCTTACTGGGCAGCATGGCCGTTCGAAACCATGCTGATGCCAAAAACACATGTCCGCCGTATGGATGATTTGACTGATGAACAACGTGACGATCTGGCCGAAGCCTGAAAAAGCTGACCAGCCGTTATGACAATCTGTTCCAGTGCTCATTCCCGTATTCCATGGGTTGGCACTATGCACCGTTTTTCAAGGATGGTCGCAATATCGATCACTGGCAGCTGCATGCGCTGTTTTACCCGCCACTACTTCGTTCTGCCTCAGTACGTAAGTTTATGGTGGGATATGAAATGCTGGCTGAATCCCAACGGGATCTGACGGCAGAACAGGCTGCTGACAAACTGCGTGCAGTCAGTGACGTGCACTACAAAGAACAATAACAATCTACCGGTGAACAGCGGTTGGACTGCCGCTTTCCCAACCCAAGAGAGAGACCAACATGAATAAGTTACAGCTGGAAACTGTTACCAAGGCTTTTGAAACTGTTCTCGGTTACGCCCCGACTCACCTGATTCAGGCGCCGGGTCGTGTAAACCTGATTGGTGAACACACTGATTACAACGACGGTTTCGTCCTGCCGTGTGCTATAGATTATCAGACAGTTGTTGCAGCCAAACCTCGCGATGACCGTACGGTGCGTGTGGTTTCAGCCGACTACAACAATGACACTGACAGTTTCTCTCTGGATGAGGAAATCACCTTTGACACTGACCGCATGTGGCCAAACTACATCCGTGGTGTGGTGAAGTACCTGATGGCGCGTGGCTATCAGTTTAATGGTGCGGATATCGCAGTAACCGGAAATGTCCCGCAGTGCCGGCCTGAGTTCTTCTGCTGCACTTGAAGTGGTGATCGGCCAAACCTTCAAAACCCTCTATAAATTGCCAATCACCCAGCAGGAAATCGCGCTGAACGGTCAGGAAGCTGAGAACAAATTCGTGGGTTGCAACTGCGGCATCATGGATCAGCTCATCTCGGCGGAAGGCGAACAAAACCACGCGCTGCTGATTGACTGCCGTCTGCTGGAAACCCGCGCGGTATCCATGCCGGAAGACATGGCGGTTGTGATCATCAACTCCAACAAGAAGCGTGGTCTGGTAGACAGTGAGTACAACACCCGACGCGCGCAGTGTGAAGAAGCTGCGGGTATCTTCGGTGTGCGAGCACTCCGTGACGTTACCATCGAGCAGTTTGAAGCCCGCAAGGATGAGCTGGACCCGGTTGTTGCCATGCGTGCCCGTCATGTGATTACGGAAAATGCCCGTACCCTGGCTGCGGCTGATGCATTAACAGCCGGTGATATGTCCCGCCTCGGTAAATTGATGGCTGAATCTCATGCTTCCATGCGTGATGACTTCGAAATCACCGTAAAGGAAATCGACACACTGGTTGAAATCATTAAAGAAACTATTGGTGACAAGGGTGGTGTCCGAATGACTGGCGGCGGCTTTGGCGGCTGCGTTGTCGCTCTGGTTCCACCTGCGCTGGTTGATGACGTGAAAGCGGCAGTGACCGCCCGTTATGAGGCAGAAACCGGGCTGAAAGAGACCATTTATGTGTGTAAGGCAATGAACGGCGCACGCGAAGTGTTCCTGCAGGAGTCTGCGGAAGCATGATCAAGGAAATTTCCCATCTAATGGGCGAATCGGCGGCCTTTGACGGCCGCCCTGCCCGGGTGTTTTCAATCAGTAACAAACAGGGTATGTCCGTAACCCTGATGGATATCGGTGCTACCTGGCTCGATTGCTCGGTACCGGTTGACGGTCAAATGCGGGAAGTGTTACTAAGCGTCGCAGATATGCCGCGCCACATAAAGCATGGGACATACCTTGGTGCAACCGTAGGCCGCTATGCAAACCGTATTACCGGTGGCAAATTCTCCATTGAGGGCACTGAGCATACGGTGTTGGCAAACCAGTCCGGAAACTGCCTGCATGGCGGTCCTGACGGGTTCAACCGTCGACGCTGGGATGCAGAGATAACCGGTGAATTATCATTGCGTTTTACTCTGGTATCCCCGGATGGCGACCAGGGGTTCCCCGGTAACCTGACGGCGCAGGTTGAGTTTACTCTGACCGAGCAGAATGCCGTTGAGATCCGGTATACCGCAGAAACGGATAAAGCCTGTCCGGTGAATTTGACCAACCATGCTTATTTCAACCTGTCGGGTGCTGAAAGTGGCGCAGACTGTCTGGGCCATTCCCTGCAAGTCCGGGCTGCCCGGTATGTCGCTACAAACGCGGTTGGTATCCCGACAGGCGAACTCAAACAGGTGGAAGGAAACGGGTTTGATTTCCGGCAGAGCAAGGCGATCAAGCAAGATTTTCTGACCGATGAGGACCAGAAGCAGGCCAAAGGCTACGACCACGCTTTTGTCCTCGATTCTGACGTGCAGGACGGAGAGCGAGTTGCTGCAACTTTGGTATCTCCTGACCGCAAGCTTTCGATGTCGGTTCTGACAACCAAGCCCGCCATTCAGGTTTACACCGGAAATTACCTGGCTGGAACCCCATCCCGACAGGAGAGTACTCCGATTACAGCGGTGTGGCCCTTGAAACGGAGTATTTCCCGGATGCACCAAATCACCCGGAGTGGCCGAATACCATTTTGCAACCCGGTGAACAGTATCTACATACCACCACGTACCGGTTTGATACAGAGTCTCGTTAACTTTTGGTATGAAGTTAGCATCTTGGCCCGCACATTATTGCGGGCATTTTTTTATCTGCGCGCCAGCCTGGCAAACAGGACCCTCCTGTAACCAACCTAACCGATTCCTTGATCAATATTCTTTATTGGTAACGTTGAGATTGCGCTGAAGGAAAAGTCAGTTTAGTGTGCGCTTCCCGTCCTGACTGTAGTTGATGGATATGAAACGACGAACCCTATTTGCCGCTTCCCTGCTGGCGCTTTCAGCCCAGTCTTATGCTGTTGACAGCCACAAGATCGCTATTCCATCGGAAAAGCGTGCGACCCAGCCGGTGGAAATTCAGAAAATTCCTGAAATTATGGCCCTGTTCGACCACGCCGAGACGTTTCGAAAAAAGGCGATAACCTTTGGCAGGCTGCCTTACAACGAGGAGATTGATACGGATTTCCCCACTTACGTGTCGAATGGTAAGGGCGGCTACAAATTAGAGACCACCAATGTCGTCACCGATGATGTGGTGATAGCCCGTAACCCAGAACCGGTTGTCGGACATATCTACAACCAGTGGCTCGTGCCGTTTTCCAAGTGGAAAGAGCTTTACGGAGAGCTGCCTGACTCATCTGATTTCAAACCCTACCAGCGCCTTAAAACCATCAAGGCCATTAAAATTGATGATCGGATACTCGCACTTTTAAACAGCCGGGATGGGAAAACTGCCCGTATCAAAGTCAGTTGGAACCCAGACGGTATGACCGTCTATAAAGGGGGTTACCTCGCCAACGGCGAATACGGCATTGCGCCGGAAGAGATGCAGGCGAGTTATGAGCGTGTGGGAACCGATTCTCGATAGTACAATTCAGAGGATCTTCTCAACCCCGGGTCAGACATTGTGAAAATCATCAATCTCACCGAACAGCCTGACGTTATCCCTGTTATTGCCAAATGGCACTTTGATGAGTGGGGTCACCTTTACCCGGGGGAGACGGTGGCTGATTTCGAGCCGGAGCTTAGACGATGCCTTGGTAGCTCGCCGATTCCGGTAACCTGGCTGCTGGTGGACGAGCAAAACGTGGTAGGTACTGCCTCGTTGGTGGAACAGGATATGGACACCAATAAGGAGCTTGGTCCTTGGCTGGCGAATGTGTACCTGATTCCGGAAATCCGAGGGCAGGGTATTGGTTCCTGCTTTATCCGGGAGGTCATGTCGTTCGCAAAACTCCGTGGAATTTCAGAGCTGGTTCTGTTTACGGAAGGGCAGTCCCGGTTTTATAAGACCCTCGGCTGGCAGGTATTGAAAACGGAACCTTATCACGGGGAAACAGTATCGGTAATGGGCGTAAATCTCACGTCTTAATAAATGCCTTTTGTGAATGCATTTCAGGTGAATCGTAATCATAACCATATGATGTTAAAATAATCTTGCCGATATTTCAGAACTGCTGTCTAATGCCGCCGGCGTAATTCTGCGCCGCATTTTTGTCCGTTATGTTTTGCGTAGATAGTAGCTGAAATGAAAATAAATCCTGTTGCTTCCCTTCTGGGCGGTCTGCTCCTGAGCGCTTCCGCCACCGCCGCTTCCGACACCCTGAATATCTATAACTGGTCTGAGTATCTGCCGGCTGAACTAATCGAAAAGTTCACCAAAGAAACTGACATCAAGGTGAATTACGCCACTTTTGAAAGCAATGAAACCATGTACGCCAAGCTTAAGCTGTTGGGCGGCAAGGGTTACGACCTCGTTGTTCCTTCAACCTATTACGTCTCCAAGCTGGCAGAAGAGAACCTTTTGCACGCGCTCGACAAAGCCAAGATTCCGGCTTTCCCGTCATTGGATACCACTATCCTCAACCAGAGCTTTGACCCGAATAACCAGTATTCCCTGCCATATATGTGGGGCAGTACGGCAATGGGTTACAACGGTGACTTGATTGAACCAACGTCGGTGAAAAAGTGGCAGGATTTGTGGAACCCGGATTTTGCCGGACAGTTGCTGCTGACTGACGACGTCCGTGATGTCTTCGGCATGGCGCTTATTATGAACGGGCACAGTGTCAACAGCCGGGATGAAGCGCAGATCAAGCAGGCTTATGAAACACTTTCCTACCTGAAGCCGAATGTGGTGCTGTTTAACTCCGACGCGCCGCATGTTCCGTTGATTACCGGTGAAGTGAACGTTGGCATGCAATGGAATGGCACTGCTTACCGGGCAATGGCTGAGAACCCGTCTATCGGTTTTGCTATCCGGAAGAGGGCGCAATTTTCTGGATGGACAACTTTGTGATCCCGAAAGACGCAGAGAACAAAGATGCCGCGTACGCTTTTATTAACTTCATCCTTGAGCCTGAAAACCAGGCTGTGCTGGTGGAGCAGATTGGTTATGCAATCCCGAATCTTGCAGCACTGGATCACCTTGCGCCAGAAGTGCGTGACAGTGAAGTGATTTTCCCGCCGGCAGAGGTGAAGCAAAAAGGCCAATTCCTCACCGATGTGGGTGAAGCGGTAGCTATCTACGAGAAATACTGGTTAGAGCTGAAGAAATAATGAAGGTAATTTACAGCGACAAGCAGCGCCTTCACCGGGTGAAATACGAATTTCTCGGTGGTGAGCCGACGCCATGTTTCGAAAAGCCGGAACGCGCTGACATGGTACTGAATGCGATTAACAGTCACGGCGGCTTTGAGGTTATCGAACCCCAGGTATTTGGTGTTGAACCCATGAAATGGGTGCACACCGAAGACTACGTAGCCTTTCTGGGCAGTGCTGGAATGAATGGGAAGCCCGTTTCGGAGCAGACCGGGATGCCTCGCCATACTGCTTTTTGCCACGCCGCCACCTGCGTAACCATTGCCCAAAGGACATTGAAGGCAAGCTCGGTTATTACAGTTTTGACATGACGGCAGCCATTACTCCCGGAAGCTGGGAAGCCATTCAGTCTGCCGTTGACTGCGCCCTGACAGGAGTAGAACTGGTTGAAAGTGGTGAGAGAAGCGCGTTTGCCCTTTGCCGTCCGCCGGGTCACCATGCTGCGCCGGATTTGATGGGGGGCTACTGCTACATCAATAATGCCGCGATTGCCGCCGAGGCTTTTATCCGCAACGGCCATAAAAAAGTGGCGATTCTGGATATCGACTACCACCACGGCAACGGTACGCAGAGTATTTTCTACAACCGCAATGATGTGCTCTTCGTTTCCATCCACGGCGACCCGGACTACGACTATCCGCATTACCTGGGATTTGCCGATGAGACCGGGGACGGTGAGGGTGCAGGCTTTAACCTCAACCTGCCGTTGCCACAGGAGAAAACTGACTGGTCACTCTACGGCCCGGCGTTAGAAACCGCACTGGCGAAAATCCGCGAGTTTGGTGCGGACGTGCTGGTGATTTCCCTGGGTATGGATACTTATGAGAACGACCCTATCAGCTACTTCAAGCTGAACCGGGACAACTACGCTCAAATAGGCAGCATGCTCGGCAAACTCGGCTTGCCAACACTGTTTGTCTTTGAGGGGGGATACGCAGTGGACGACCTTGGGCATAACACTGTTGCTGTGCTCGACGGTTTTAAGTCAGCGTAGACCTGCCCAAACAAAGGCTGCGTTTTCATGACGCAGCCTTTCAATGCCTATCTTTTCATCATTTTGGTCAATGATTAACAGAATTGACGCGGATGTGATCACTTGAGCCCGGTAAGACCAATTATTGCTTTACAGTGCTCCTGCTCACCGCTAATATGCGCCCCGTACGGAGGGATGGCTGAGCGGTTGAAAGCACCGGTCTTGAAAACCGGCATACGTTAATAGCGTATCTAGGGTTCAAATCCCTATCCCTCCGCCAAATTAGAAAAGGCCACTGAGATTTCAGTGGCCTTTTTGCGTTTTTAGTGACCTTTTTACGTTTTTAGAACGCATAGGGGTCAAAACTTATAGGGAACGTTGCTTGTTCATAAGGTTCCGTTATCCATCATTAAAAACGCGATTCCGTGCACTTATACTTTCGACTTATCAGCTTTCTCAATGTAAGAGGAAGTGGCAAATTGGATGCATAAATACGCTCCTCAAGCTTGTCCAGTGCTAGACGAATAGCACCAAGTGAAACTGATTCATCACCAAGAGTTGATAGCACAATATTGGGTGAGGTAATACAGAGTGGTGTCAGGTGACGTTTAACATAATCAAGCAATGTATTGCCTGATTTTGAGATACCACCACCCAGCACGATAACTTGCGGATCGAGCGTAAGAATCAATGCCGCCATGCCAGTGGATAAATCCTTGGTATAGGCATCGACAACAGCTAATGACTCGGCGTCGCCGGATTGGGCAGCAGAAAATATATATTCTGCGCGTTGCTCTATCGGCAAATCTTCACTCACTGATGAAAAGCGAAGAAAGTGGTCTTGGGTCTTTGCCCAGCCCAGTTGTCGCAACGCACCCGTCTCTCCCGCAGCACCTGAATGTCCTCGGTGTAAATTTCCGCCAAGTAACAAACCCGCACCTGTACGCATTCCTGATAACACATAAACGACATCATCGAATTCCTGCACCGCACCGACCCAATTTTCGGCGAGTACGGCCAGGTTACAATCATTTTCAATAGATATTTGGCACTCATACTTACGGCCAAATTCCTCAGCAAGATTGCGACTGTTCCAGCCAAGGATAGGGCTGTTCAAGACATAGCCTCGTTCATCAATGACGCCCGGACTGCCTATTGTAATGCCCCAAAGAGCGCTTGATTCAATGTCTTTGTTTTTAAGGCATTCTTCGATAGCGCTGTGTGTAGCCTCAATCCTCTTTTCTGGCGAATCTTCAGGCCGGACTTGTATCCGGTGCTTTGTGAGTACTCGCCCTTGGCAGTCAGCAAGTTGGGCCATGACTTTAAACTCACCAACATCTACGCCAATAACATAACCGGCTTCTGCTCGGAATCGGTAGTGGCGGGCTGGTCGACCGTTAGACCGTCCCACTGATTCTTCAACATTGATCTCCTCAAGCCATCCCGATTCCATCAGATCATCAACAGCCGATTGGGTTGTAGGGCGAGAAATACCCGTTTTGCGTACGAGTTCGGTCAGCGTGACAGCAGATGAATACTGGGCTGCGCGCAGAATCATAAGCATATTTGATCGTCGAATTGCCGACGTATCCGTACCGTTAACGCTGATCAACTTTGATCGCTTGGTTTTGCTATTTTTTTGACACATGTCTAATACAGGAACCTAACAATTGAATTATTAAAAAAGGTTTAATAATAATGTTGTCACTAAGTGAAAGCACAATCAACACCTACAATCAATACTTAACATGGAGGTACATATGGGGTCTATCTTTTCTCGACGGACACTCGGTCGTATAGGAATAACAGCCATCACAGCAGCATCAATGCTGGTCGGAGGTTCGAGTATTGCGAAGAGTGCTGAACAACCTGAAAGCATTTCCTACTGGTCATTGTGGAATATTGGTGAACCACAACAAATCTTGCTTCAGGATGCAGCAGATGCCTTTACAGCTGAAACAGGTATTGAGGTTGAAACCCGTTGGCTTGGCAGGAACAGTGGTTTGATGTCTTTGCCTCTGAGCTCTTTTCCAGATCTTTATGATAATTCCAGCGATAAGTTAGGGATATGGCGTGCAAAAAATGTTGTCGCTTCACTAAGCTCAATTTTGGACGAAAAGGTTCCAGGGGATGACATTACGATCTGGGATTCTATTCCAGCCGCTGCCTGGGATGCCGCATCAGACGAAGAGGGAGTTGCCTTTCTCCCCATGACGCTTATTTCATCCGCGATTTGGTTTGACTCAACCAGACATCCGGATTTGCTCACCTCTCCGCCACAAACGTGGGATGATTTTCTGGCCTTGGTTGAGCGTCTGGGCGACGAAGGTGTTGCGATAGCACAAGACGGTACGGTGAATTTCTACAACGTTTACTGGTGGATGTGGTCAATGCAACGACACTTGGGGCCGGGAAGCGTTGTTGCACTGGGTCAGGATGCCGCTGCTTGGGACAATCCAAAGGTATTGGCCGCTGCAAAAGATATTGAAAAGTTGGCAAAGCTTAAGCCGTTCCAAGACGGGTTTATGGGTACAAAATACCCTTCAGCACAGAATAAGTGGGCTGCAGGCAAGGCCGCATTCAATATAAACGGTACTTGGTTAGCAAGCGAAACAGCATCCATGGCAGCGCCGGACGCGAAAATCCGGTCTTTCCAATATCCTATGGTTGAAGACGGTTTTGATGTTGTAGAAGTTGGTGCCCTTGGTGTTTCTGCGAATGCCCAGAGCAGCAAATTAAAGACAGCTCTCCAGTTCTTAAAGTTCTTATCTAAAAAAGAATATATGGATCGTATCGGGTCTGAGGCGTTGAATATTCCGGCCCGAATTGATTCATCCTCTCCTGATGCGCTTGCCAGTGCAAAACAAGCAATAAATAACGCGTCTCATGTATTTAAAACTTATGACGGAGCTCCAGCGCTTGTTCAAGGCTGGTGGAACGAAGTGTTGTTGCCGCTAGATGACAAGCTTTTATCCGGTGAGATCTCCGCTGAGGAATTCGTCAAACGAGGTAGAGAACAGACGGAAAGATACCTCTTGAGTTTGTGATTTATCCAATATGAGTACTCAAATGAACAATAACCAAAAGAAAGGGAGCGGCGCGGCACGTCGCCGCTCCCTCATTGGATCGTCTTTAAGCGACCGTTGTTACTGGCAGTTTCTTACACCTGCATTAGCCCTTTATTCGTTGGTCTTCGTTGTTCCAACACTCTTTGGACTATGGGTTAGTTTCTCTCGGTGGTCAGGGCCGGGAACGGAAATGACCTTTGTGGGTTTACGTAACTATTATCGGCTTTGGCTGAATGATGCGTTCCGTTCGTCGTTTTACAACACTCTTGTTCTCGTTTTGCTCGGCGGCGCGCTTGTATTCCTCATTGTTTTCGCTGCAATGGCAGTGTTGAGAGAGGCAAAAGGACGAGCATTTATCCGTTCGGTTGTTTTCTTGCCAATTGTCATTTCACCCATCGCAGTGGGTACCGCTCTGGGTTTTGTTTTAAACCCCGATGGAACGCTTAACAATTTGCTGGATTTGGTCAACCTGGAGCAGTTCAAGCAGGCATGGCTTGCACCGGAAAATATTTTCAAATGCATTGTCTTGGGTTTTGTCTGGAGCACCGCTGGTCTCTACGTTGCCATTTTGATGGCAGCGGTCGACTCCATCCCCAAGAGCATCTATGAGGATGCCCGTCTGGCCGGAGCCAGTCGTTGGCAGCAATTTCGGGACATCACACTCCCATTGAGCTGGGATGCGCTGTCCGTGGCTGCGGTAATCTGGGTAATTAACTCAATGAAGGTGTTTGAAATCGTACTCGCGTTTACCGGAACAGCGGGAACACCCCCCATGGAAGCACGTACACTCGCCTTTCAACAATATCTGGCCCTGGGTTCGCTCTATGGCGCGCCGGACATGGGGTTTGGCTCTGCGATCGGCTTTGCAATCATGGCGTTTACCGTCGTTTTGGTTGTGCTCATCAGACGAGTTATGCGCCGTGAACGGTTGGAGATTGCATAATGCGTAAAATTAGTTTTAGCTCCGTAAGCTCATTTTTCTCGTTGTCTTCCTTGTGGTTTTGGGTAGCTCTGAACTTTACCCTGCTGATCTGGATTGGAATCCAGTCTTTAAAAACAACGGGCGAACTGTTTTCATCACCATTGTCCCTTCCTGCAATTCCTCAGTGGAAAAACTACATCAATGCGTGGGGGTGTCAGGATTTGGTGATGCGGCGTTCAATACAGTTGTATTGTCAACCGCTTGCTCGGCATTGGTTGTTCTTTTTTCCGCTCCGGCAGCCTATGTTCTTGCGCGTTCGAAAGCCCGTAGTGCCGAGGCCCTCACCAGCTATTTTGCCATCGGGGCAGCCATTCCGTTTCAGACCATAGTCGTCCCTCTGGTTGCAGTCAGTGTCTGGCTCCAGATTTTTATGACCAATCATGTTTTAGGTTGGTGGGATTCACGCATCACTCTGGGTTTGTTTTATGTGGCTTTGTCCTTGCCGTTTAGCGTCTTTCTTCTGGCCGGATATTTTCGATCTTTGCCCGGAGAACTGGAAGAAGCGGCAATGTTAGATGGAGCAAGTCCGCTTCGTGCTTTTTGGGAAATCATGATGCCAGTTGCAAGGCCAAGCCTGACAACCGTTTTTCTTTTGACGTTTGTTGGACTTTGGAACGAGACACTTCTTGTGCTTTTGCTTGTGCCGGATCCTGAGCTCCGAACCCTTCCCGCTTCGCTTCTAAGCCTTTATAACACCATGCAATTTACCTCCAACTGGGGAGGCTTGTTCGCTGGGGTAGTGATTCTTGTTTTCCCGATTGTTGCAATTTATATCTGGTTGGCAGGCGAATTACAGAAGGCATGACTGCAGGGATCGGTAAATGACACGTTCTATATTGTTTTCAGACGGAGTCGCTAACCTCCATGATGACGGTACAGTCGAAAGCTTTACCCAAATCAAAGCTCCTGGTCGCACTTATCTGTTAGATGAAAACAGAGAGAAATGGCATACCTCTGAATACCGCTGGGGATCCGGTTTTGCGATCACGGATCAGGGGGCAGGTAGGTGGTGTCATCCCGTGGCTAGCCGAACCATCCCAAATGGCCTTGTCCTTTCATATAAACCTATTGAAGGGATTCTTGACTTAGAGGTGACGCGCGAGGGCGGGGATGTTTTTACCGAAGTCTATCGATGGAAAAATATCACTGCAAAGGAATTGGTGGTTACATCTCTTGCGATTTCTGCGCCGATTCGCGACATCTATCCTTCCGCCAAACAAGCTCTTGAGGGGGCTTGCCATGCACATGTGTGGACTGGGGGTAAATGGTCCTGGCTCTTGGCTCAGCCGATGTCTGGAGAGGGGCCTGTTCTTGGTACGGTAACACGAGAGGGTGCGCTGTGGGGGTATTCGATTGAATCTCGTAATTCGACACTGTTTTCGAACATGCGCGGTCATATCATGCTCCATCCGACTGATCATGCCCGGAATCCGTATGCGTTTGGTGGACAGCCTCAAATCTCTATCGCGCCCGGTGAAAGTTACGAACTGAAACTTGAATCGAGATTCTACTCTGATACGGCAGCGTTTTTAGCTGATACAAATCCGCCTGTTGAGTTTGATCGTCTTACTGCCCCCCTTGGCGAGCAGATAGTGATGCGAAATGACACCGGTGTTACAGGTCTCAGAGGCACTCGTCATGGTGTTAACCTGGTGGACATCAACGAAGAGAGTCGAACGGCAGTGCTTTTCTATGATACGCCGCGAAACCTTGTCGAAAGCCGGGTGAAATACATTCTCGACAAACAAAGACCGACCGAGCGCCCTGAACCGGACTGTTATGCGTTTGTTCCGTGTGACACAAAAACTGGCCTTACCCAGACTTGTGCAGGCTGGCTGATTGGTCGGATGGTGCCGAAAGACTCTCAATGCCCTCATTGCTGCAACAGGCTAGATTTCGGGGTTGGGGGGACGCAGACAAAATCGACACTGCGTTGCTTGGTTGGGCTGAGTTTGCCCGCAAACGGCTGATCGATGATTCATCAACTGTGCGCTGGGGCAGTGATACAACTGTTGAGAAACCACGGCTTTACAATTTCCCGTGGATGGCGCATTTCTTCGCAGATCAATACCGCCTTTTTGGTGAAATGAATGATCTTGAGCTTGCTGCACGTTTATTGGAGCGCTCTGTGGAGTTGGGCGCGACTGAGCACCTCTCCATTGGACATTCTCACGCTGTATTAAGCGTTGTCGAATTGCTGATTAAAGATGAGCAAGCAGGCCGGGCAGCAGTGCTTTTGAAGAGTCTGCGTGATCAGGCTGATCATTTCCAGCATATCGGGATGGATCTTCCTGGTCATGAAGTGAATTACGAGCAATCAATGGTTGCCCCACTTGTTTCTGCGTTGGCAATAGCTTCTCAGATTTGGCCTGAAAGAGGTTATCAAACCGCATTAGCTACCTCCTTAAAGTGGCTTAACGCCTTTAGTGGGCCTCAACCTCACGTCCGGTTGCACAATATAGCTATTCGACATTGGGATGGTTATTTCTTTGGGCGCAACAGGCAATGGGGCGACACTTTCCCTCATTACTGGAGTGTATTGACGGCGGTGGCGTTGAACGATTTGCCTGTCGATTTTGTTTGTGAGGAAACCAAGCAAATTGTGCAGTCAATATTTCGCGCCAATCTAGCCGATTTTGATAGCGATGGCAGAGCGAGTGCCGCGTTCGTCTTTCCGACTGCGATTGACGGCGTTGGTGCACATCATGTCGATTCTCTCGCAAATGATCAGGACTGGGTGCTGACGCTTTGGCTGCGAAGCGAAGCTGATCTTTATTAAATGCTGGTAGCACCCAACAAATAGCAAGGAAAAAATATGGCTGAGTTAAAAGTAGCAGGTGTATCCAAATCGTATGGAAGCCTGCAAGTTCTGCATGATGTGGACCTGGATATTAGTAGTGGTGAGTTTGTGGTTTTTGTCGGTCCCTCCGGGTGTGGCAAATCGACTTTGCTGCGTTCCATCTGCGGGCTGGAAGACATTTCTTCAGGCAGCATTCATATGGATGGAAACCGCATCGACGATATTGAGCCTAGCGCCCGGAATATCGCCATGGTATTTCAATCCTATGCGCTTTATCCGCACATGACAGTAGCGGAAAACATGGGATATTCACTCAAATTGAAGCGTTTACCCAAACATGAAATACGTGCCAAGGTGGAAGAAGTCGGCCAAATGTTGGAGCTCTCTCCCTATTTAGACCGCTTACCGCGAGCGTTGTCTGGTGGTCAACGCCAGCGTGTGGCTATTGGGCGGGCAATATTGCGTAATCCTCGAGTTTTCCTGTTCGATGAACCGCTCTCAAACCTTGATGCAGCGTTAAGGGTTCATATGCGGATGGAATTGGTCAAGCTTAAGAAAGATCTGCCAGATACAACCATGATCTACGTTACTCATGATCAGCATGAGGCGATGACAATGGCGGATCGAATTGTAGTATTGCGTGACGGTGTCATTGAGCAGATCGGCGCACCCAAAGAGCTTTATGACCGCCCTGATACGCTCTTTGTTGCGCAATTTATAGGTTCACCAAAGATGAACCTAATGGTTGGAACGGATGCTGCGCGGTTTGGTGCAAGAACGGTAGGTGTTCGCCCTGAGCATATGGTGATTTCTGCGGATGGTTGTTGGGAAGGAACAGTAACTCACTGTGAGTTCCTGGGCGCAGATACACATGTCTATGTGAGTAATAACTCCGATGAACCTTGGGTTATTCGTGAGGAAGGCCATGTAAACCACTCGGTAGGGGACGTTGTTCGTCTCAAACCGAAAGATGGTCACTACTATTGCTTTGATGAACAAGGAAAGCGGGTTCCCAGCCCCCATTAAATGGTGGGCATGATTGCTACTCGGATTGAAAGATTTTGCCGCGAGCAGATTTTCGTAACGCCTTGATTTTTTGTTCACTGAATTGTGAATTTTTTCGATATAAAACAAAATGATGGGGTGGGGTGATGCACATGGTTGAAAATAAACCATCCCTCGCCCCATGCCTTTGCCGGTGACCTTAGATCAACAGTTTCTGGCCTATGATTATGCGGGTGATAAGGGCAATTGAAGGTAAACCTGGTATAGAGTGGATATTTGACTAAAAAGCCGCAAAGAGTGTATGAAGAGGGCAGGCGGTTTAAGTAAAACCGCCTTCAAAGAAGGCGGATAATTATTTAACTTAGGTTGTAACTGTCGAGTTTTTCCCAAAGCGGCTTCAGGTCAATGACTTTACCGGTACAGCGGGCTTCATCAATGGCGAGAGCACAATGCCAGCTTCAAGGGCATCGACAATAGAAACAGGCAGGGAATCGGATTCTTTTTTGAGGTAACGGGCAATTCCGCTGGCCATTTCCTTATCTGCGCCGTAGTGTCCAATACCCAGGTCGCCTTTTTCTGAGTATGTTTTGTCGACTAATGTGTCATTTGTACGAGCGTCAGTGATTTTCAAAAAACCGCGATGAAAATCGCCTTCGGCCATACCATTAGAACCGAAAATACAGAAGCGTCGGTGTTCATCGGGTGCATTGAGGTTTGTGTGGAAAGAAAGGCTGGCGCCTGACTGGTATTCGACAATTGCGGTCTGAAAATCAATGATGTCAGCATCGCTATTGAAAGGATCCTCAGCACTTTCCCAAACGGAAGGTTTTTCGTAGTATGCTTCGGACGATTCGCTTACTCCGGGAGCGAATTCCGGTAAGAAGGAACGCCTTCCACCAAAACTGGCTACTCTGATGGGGCGGCTGTTAACAAGCATATTGTAAACATCCAGGTCGTGACAGCATTTCTCGAGCAAAAAACCACCTGAGTTTGATACTTTTCGTCGCCAGTCCCGCATAAAGAAGGCTCCGTGATAAGGCGCAATATGCTCACTTGCTTCAAGTGAAGCAATTTGGCCAAGGAGGTTACTTTCAATGGCTTTACGTAAATCAAGCATATGCTCGGAATACCGTAAGACAAGCCCAACCATCACTTTATTGGTGCCATGATTTTTTAACAGTTCAGCCAGTTCCCATGTTTGGTCTAGCGATGTAACTACGGGTTTCTCTGTAAAAATTCTAACATTTGCTTCCAGACCGGCTTTAATTTGTTCCAAATGAAAATTATTGGGGGAACCAATAAAAAATAAATCTGGTTTTGATTCTGTAAGCATTTCTTCAACAGAGTTGAATCGTGGCACGGGCTTAGATGTTAAATCATCCAAAGACACGGGCATCGGATCGTAATAACCTACGTACTCCATCTCAGGAAGTTGTTTATTAAATTCCTTGAGTACATGTTTAATTCTGGCTCCAACACCAGCGATAGCTATTCGCATTTGAATGTTCCCTTTCTGTAATTACTTATGAAGACTGTTTTCATAATATACGAAATAACGGATGCATTTAAAATGTTAATAAAAGTGTCACGAGTCACACATTTAAAAAACCTTTAAATCATGAATGTGTTTCTAGGCAAATTATGACGATTTTATAGCTTGGCGAAACTGCATGGATTCGTTTTGAAATGTAATGTCACTTTTAAAATATACTAAAATGGTGATGAATAATTTTTTTGACAATACAGTATGTGATTTTTTCTTTTTTAACACATCTCTCTGTATTAAAAGGCATTAATAAACCACCATACACATCGGGTGATTGTGGTTACGAATGAATGCGTAAAATGAGATTTTTTGTCTTAGTGAAATTATCTCACTGCCATAAAGACATCCTAACTTTAAAGATTATTGGCTCGGATTGCTGTCAAACGAACCAAGACACTTGTATATGATTGATTTTAAAAAATATTATTTGTTTTATGAGGCGATAATTTTAAGCTTTTGATTTTCATTTTTGCTTGATCGGGTCTGGTGGGGAAAATGCCGATAAACACCAAGCTCATCTCATGAAAATATTCGCTATACACATTGAAAACAAGGTGTGAATCACAGTTTTAATGTTTTTATATCTGATGAAATTAGATGTTTTCGAAAGGTGAAGTCTCGCAAATTTTTTATAATGTTTCGATATTACCAAATGTGTGTCTTTGATTTCACACGCACAATAAAGGCTTAAACATGTTAAACTGGATTTTTTGATTTAAATTCAATGGGTAATATTGATATCGGTTTATATGGAGAAATATTACGTCGAAGTAAGTACATGTTTAATATCGCATGCACAAAAATGTATACTTTCGTTTGGAAGGGGGGCTATCGAACAGATTCTTTTTACCTTTATTTAATCCTTGAATATGTAATTTATTGTTGAGATTTTTGACTATTTGGCTGCAGTTATTTTGATAATTTTTGTCCTGGTATTTATAAAGGCGTAGATGTGTTAAGTTGTTAGGAATCATCACGGTAAGAGCATGTTTTATATATTATACCCAAACCAACAATGGGCATTGCGGCGGCAAAACCAGATTCAGCGCGAGATGTTTAACCTCGAATACGATGCTGTTGCCGTAACGGAGAGGTTCGCCATCAAGGTTAATTGGCATACCTTTATCCGTTTTCCATGTGACGGAGGGGAGATGATGCTTATGGACGAACTTTCCACCTTCACCGCTTTGAAGTTCTTCTACCACCGTGTTGAGTTGATCTATCGGAAAATCACTCAGTGCCATTAACCGCATAAGACCATCATTGATTTTCGCATCCGGTGCCAGAATCTGGCCCCCTCCGGCTTGAGAACCATTGCAGACAGCGGCAATGATAACGCTGTCACTTTGGGTAGAGCCGTCTGGAAACGTCACCGAACCGGTAAACGGTGAAAACTTGAGTGCCTGTACGACACCGGAGAGGGTGTAAGCGCCGCCACCAAAAAAGTTTTTCAGTGCGGGTGGGGTATTCACAGTGACCTGAGCGCCAAACCCACCGCTGGCTACATTCATAAAGTAATGCTCATTCGCCCTGATGCAATCTACCGGGTAAGCGCTTCCTGTCTGGGTTAATCGCAGCGCATCGTATAAATCTACCGGAATTTTACATGCGGTAGCGAAATCATTCGCGGTACCCAAAGGCATGATTCCCCAATCCGGGCGGGAAGCCTTATCGATCGCCATTAGTGCGTTGACCATCTCATTCACTGAGCCGTCACCACCTGCCACAACCAGTCTTTCAACGTGCTCTGATACCGCTTCCTTGACGAAGCGGGCGATATCGCCGCCTTCCCAGGTTACCCTCACGTCAACTGGACCATGCTCCTGGCCTTGTGAATCGCCTGCCGGACATCTTCCTGTCCGGCTTTTTTACCGTTGAGCAAGACTCGAAGCTTTTTTGTCACGCGCTGGTTATCCATTCCCACTCTCCACCAATTTTTATCTTGATGCAGTATAAGCACGGGTTAGGGTGTTGCTGTCGCCTCATATTCGATATCGCGTTGCTTCACAGACTCAGCAGTTATTCCGTAATTTCTGTCCGGTGATAATATTCTGATCTTGAACGCATTTTACTTTGTGCTGCGGGGCTACATTGGTTTGCAGTAACCGGGGCGTTTCAATGAGCCTCCGTGTGACAATTGGGTGGTTTCTCCAGATTTATGAAGGTGCGTACCATGAAGCTTCTTTTTCTCGCTGTAACGTTGCTACTTACCGCTTGCCAGCAACCACAACCGCAACCGGAAACGCAGCCATTCGCATGGTATTCGCAGGATGGACAATTTGCGTCCAGTGAAAAAATTGAAGCTGTTGGGAAAGCGTGCCATATTGAAGGTGCAGCACACGCTATCGCAAACCCCGGATCCGTTCCGTTTCGATATGTGTTCGAAGCTTACTTGGATGCAGTGCGTTGTATTGAAAATCACGGTTATGAATTGAGGAAACTCCGCTGAGGCAGGCTGCTCAACCGAATTCGTTCCTCAGAAAGTGAATGATGTCATCTGATTCGTACATCCACTCTACTGAATCGTCAGGCTTTTCCATTCTCAGGCAGGGGACCATGCCTTTGCCACCCTTTTGATTCAGTTCGTCCCACGCTTCAATATCCCGACCAACATCCACAAGTGGAATGTGGAGGTTCATCTTCTGCATGGCTGAGCGCACTTTGCGGCAATAGGGGCAATATTCTTTGTGATACAGCTGGTAGGTGGTTGTGTTTGCCATTTTATTCTCAGGGTTGTCACTAAGTCGTAAAAGCATAGACCTGTGCGCATCGAAAAAACATTCACAAATCAAATAATTTGAAGTGGAGAAATGTGTTTTCAGCGGAGAGATTTTTGGGGCTGGGTGTTGATGATCATGGGCATACTCAACAAAAGAGCCCGCTACACTGGCGGGCTCGATGTCATATAAACTAATGGTTTACAACCATTTTTCTTTAGTGGTAAAGCTGACTGACAGCCAGGTTTCGCCGAGGCGGCGGACTATCTTGTCGTGAATCACCTGGCGGACAAAGTCCTGCCGCTCCAGTGGCCAGTGATTGGATTCATCAATCAGGATGTTGATTTCCAAATCATAGCGGCGACCGGTTTTCACAAAGTGACAGCTGTAGTCGGCAAACTGGTAGCGCTCGGCAATCTGCTCTATCGATTTTTCGACCGGCGTTTTGTTTTGTTGTCCGGGGTAATGAGCAGCACTTCTTTTAGGTTTTTACGCAAAACACTGATAGGCAGTGTAGACGCGGCGATCGCCAGTGCGGAAACCAGGATCGGGTCCACATAGGAATTCCACTGGGAGTAACCCAATTTATCGAGCAGAACCACGAAAACGAAACCAACCAGGATTGTGGCACTGAGGATGCCATCTACCAGCATTCCTGGGAATCGACGCGGACGAGTTCGGAGTCCACTTCTTTGGCAATATATCGCTCGGTGAAAAAGATACCGAAGCAAATTGCCGTCGATAGAATGGCATACGTTAGGGCCGAGCTCAGATCGATGGGATTACCGCCGGTGAACATGGCGCTGATGCCTGAATAAAAGGCAAAGCCACACACGGCAAGAATAACAACACCGTTGAGAACCGTAATCAGCGGTTCGAGGTGAGAATAGCCAAACTGGAACTGTTCATCGTCAGGGCGGGTAACGAGATGCGCCGCATAAAGAGAAAGCCCTGTCATGCCCATGCTGAGCAAAGAGAACAAACCATCTAGAACAATTGCATTTGAGTTTACAAAAAGGCCAATGCCCAGGCCACTTGAGGCCATAAGTACGGTACCCGCAAGTGACAAACGAAGCGCGAGCTTTTCCCTACTGATTCGACGGCTGTCAGCCATACATTCCTCCTATTGTTGTGGAAAATTTTTATCATCGTAGTGCGTCATAATAGACATGACTATTGGATAGATCTCAGTTTGTATCACAAATGTGACATGCGTAAGTCACTGAATTGGCTGGATGAGATCTGTATCGGTCAAATGCCACAGTACCGCTCGAAAAGTGACATTCTCTCTGGATAGTCTGATTGCAGGCTTGTCCCGGCGAAAATACCCAAGCAAGCAATGAGACACAAAGGGGGACGGGTCGGATGAAACTTCCGGGGCGTTGGTTTTGGCCTCAACCCCTTTCACCACTTTGTGGCCGATTAGGTTAACGTCTGTTTGCGTCAACGTGGGCGGGAGTATACCACACATTGCACGAAGTGAAGCCGTATTGATGAAATTCCGTGCGGTATTCGGGTGATATTATGGGGTCTACGTTGCGAAAATCAGCGTTTTATGTTGTTGTTAAAAGAGGGTCGTCACACTGGAAAGGAACATGGCAGGCAAGGACGCAACATCACTTGATCGTATCGATATCGACATTCTTCGTATCCTTCAATCTAACGGACGTATGCCAATTGTTGAATTGGCAAAATTGGTTAACCTGACGACGACGCCGTGTTCCGACCGGGTAAAACGTCTTGAGCGAGAAGGATACATATCAGGATACAGAGCCGAGCTTTCCGCTGAAAAGTTGGGTTTTGAAATGCAGGCTTTTATTCATATCCGGCTGGATCAGACCAACTTTTCTATCTTCGAGCGCTTCGCCAACGAGGCGGCGCTGATGCCCGAGGTGGAGGAGTGTTATTCGTTGTCCGGCGATTTTGACTGCATGATCAAAATCCGTGTCAGAGATATCAAAGAGTACCAGAAGTTTATGTCCGTTAAGTTGGGTTTGCTTCCCGGCATCATTCAGACCCGGAGCGAAATTGTGGTCGCGGAGCAAAAACGCTCCAAAGGTATTGATCCGATACTGCTTTAACCTTTCAGCTATTGCCTGTCAAATTTTACAATGGCAGGTTTCTTTTCCGTACAACTTTGGACAATGCAGGAAATATTCCTGAAAATTAGCCGAAATAAAGGAAACCTGCCTGTTAGTGCTTTTTAATGCCACTGCATTCAGTGAATCTTATATTTCCGTGCTACTACAATTATTTACATAACGATATGTTGCCAGTTTGTAAACGGCGTAGCGATGTAAGGTGATTGTATGGCTCTGGTGTTTGATGAAAGCGTATTTAGTGCTGACAGCGATTCCCGCCAAAATGCGAATGCAGTGGTGATGGTGCCCCCCGTGGATTTCCGGTTCAACACGGAAACCAGTGAAGACAATGCATTTCAGAATCGAATATCACTGAGTAATACTGAAATTCGCCGCCGGGCAATGAGTGAGTTCAATACCATGGTTGGTGAGCTACGTGCCCGTGGAATTAACGCGTTGGTGATGGATTACACCCCGGGAGAAAAGGAAACACCGGATGCCGTCTTCCCCAACAATTGGTTCAGCACCCACCCCAACGGTGATCTCTACTTTTACCCGATGGCCTGCCCGAACCGCCGGATGGAAATCCGCCCTGAAAATTTGTTGTCCTTGTTTGCGTTGAATGGATTTCAAACCAACCGCGTGATGGAAATAGGCAATGTGGTCGATCCTGCCGTTTTCCTGGAAAGTACCGGCGTGATGGTGATGGATCACATCAACCGTAAAGTGTATGCCTCACTTTCCCAGCGTTGTGATGCAGATTTGCTGAATCAATGGGCGAAACTCACCGGGTATCAGGTAGTCGCATTCAATACCAGGCTGAGTTCTGGAGGCCCGGTTTACCACACCAACGTTATGATGGCGGTAGGCGAAGGCTTTGCTGTTATCTGCGATGACATAATCGAGCGCAATGACCATGCAGCGGTCATGGCTGAATTGGCCGACAAGGAAGTGATCGCCATCAGTGAAGAGCAGATGGGCAAGTTTTGCGGCAACGTACTCCAACTTGAAAACAACACGGGTGACAAGTTTATCGCGATGTCTCTCTCCGCCTATAAAGCTTTTAACGGGGAGCAGAAAGAGCAGTTGTCCCGCCACGGGATCTTGTTGCCTTTTGATGTGACAACCATAGAAACAATCGGTGGTGGCAGTGTCCGTTGTATGCTCGCCGAACTGTTTCTTCCCAAAACCTGAGCCAGATTTTTCTCCTCCTTTGTTTACTTTCCATTTTTCGGGGCAGTTATGTTGCCCCATTTTTATACCAATTGGATTATTTCATCGGTCAGAAATGAATGATTTCAGTCAGTCAGAATGATCAGGGAATGAGTCCGATTGAAATCACATGCGAGAAGTTCACTTTTCCTGATTGGTGCTTTCTACAGCACTCACAAAATTAGACATCCCTTACTGATAAGTTGCACAAACTGATGCATATGCGGGTAGACTCATTTTGAAGAAACCGATTCTGCTAATCCCCAGGACAGGAATTGCATCATGCAACAAAAAGGATATCGCCTTGTCACCCGCAGTGACTTTGATGGTCTCGTCTGCGCCGTACTGCTGAAACACCTTAATCTGATTGACGAAATTACCTTCGTGCATCCCAAAGACATGCAGGATGGCAAGATCGAAATTACTGCCAATGACATCACGACCAATCTGCCGTATGTCCCGGAAGCGCACCTGTCTTTTGACCATCATGCCTCTGAACTTATTCGCAACAAGGAACGTGCTGAAAACCATGTTATCGACGGTGATGCGCCATCAGCTGCTCGTGTTGTCTGGAAATACTATGGCGGTCACGATGCTTTCCCGGCTCGCTGGGATGAAATGATGGCGGCTGTGGATAAGGGCGATTCCGCGGATTTTACCCGGGATGAAGTCCTTTACCCGCAAGGCTGGAACCTGCTGAATTTCCTGATGGATGCCCGCACCGGCCTTGGCCGTTTTCGTGATTTCCGGATCTCTAACTATCAACTGATGATGGAACTTATCGACTACTGCAAAGACATGGATATTGAAGGCATCCTTAAGTTGCAGGATGTGCAGGAGAGAGTCGAGATTTTCCGCGAATACCGCCAGAAATTCCATGACCAGCTGAACCGGTGTTCGACCTGTATGGCAACCTTGTGGTGCTGGATATGCGTGACGAAGAAATCATCTGGCCGGGTAACCGGTTTGAGATTTACGCCATGTACCCTCAGTGCAATATCTCCATTCATGTATTGTGGGGGTTGAAGCAGCAAAACACCGTGTTTGCTACCGGTAAGTCAATCTTCGACCGCTCTTCAAAAACCAACGTAGGCGACTGATGCTCGCATTTGGTGGCGGTGGTCACCACGCGGCTGGCACCTGCCAGGTCGACAATGAAAAAGCCGAGGAAACTCTGAGAACACTGATTGCCAGAATCAATGTTGATGGTTGAATAACCACTGCGGATTGATTGTTGATCACATTGTCCAAAGCGTAATCGGTTGAGCATGGCGACGAATAAAATGGCTTTACACGTGCAAACGTCACCGCTAATATTCGCCGCACTTGCGGAGAGATGGCTGAGTGGTTGAAAGCACCGGTCTTGAAAACCGGCATACGTTAATAGCGTATCTAGGTTCAAATCCCTATCTCTCCGCCACATTAGAAAAGGCCACTGAGAAATCAGTGGCCTTTTTGCTTTCTATCCCTGTCTCGCTCAAAACCTCAATTGCTTAATGAGGTTATACATCCTGTCAAAATCCGTGGACAGAATCCGGTCTTCACTCAATTCACCCACATGCTGGCGGATAATCTGGTGTAACCGTGTCGTCGATTCAGACAGCGCTAAATCTCCGTTATTTCCTTTGCGAAGATCAATCGCTTGTGCCGCGTGGGTGAGCATGATTCCCAGCAAACGGTTGTCGTTTTCAAGTTGCTCTTCCAACCGGCTGGTGACTTCAGGGGCATTGGTGGCGATGTCTTCAATGCCACCGGCAATAGGCAGCCCATCCAGAGATACCGGATACGCGAGAGATTTGTTTTGCATTGCCAGGTAGGCCACCGGTTTTTCGACCGCACCAAATGCATGGGTTGAGCTTGGTGAGCGCAGGTATCGCGGTAACTGGGTGATGCTGGCATTGTTAAGCTGTACCACCTGTTGCGCGCTGGCGATGGAATTGTGCGCCAGGCAACGGTGAGGTGCTGAAAAGCCAGTACCCAGGGAATCACGTCAAAATTAGCGGTCGGGAGCACTTCATCAGCGCGATAAGGCTCCTGACTTTCCGCCGGCACTTCCGGATCCGGGCAAAGGTAAATTCCCGGGTTGTCATCGGAACTGTTCAGGTGAATAACCAGTTGGTCGTAGGCCAGTTCATAAGCACGCTGCAATTCGGCCAGAAGATAAACACCGCAGCGGAAGCTGAGTGGATCTTGCAAATGGCGGTTGTTGTCGGCGCTTGTGAGGTAAGAGCCTTGTAACAGCTCGCGCAGCTTGTACCCCATCTTCCGGGTTTCAGGGTAGGGGCGCAGGGCAAGTGTCTTCTCAAGAAACGGAGAGATATTGCCGTTAATTGCCTCAAGACCGAAGATATAGGTTCTTTGGCGAAGCTCAAGGTACTGAGGGAAATCCGCCAGCACCAACGCAGCTTGGCAGCAGAAAACGCATTTGAACAGACAATGGCAATTGCGTCTTTTACTACCGGCTGAATGGGCTGCAAATTCACCTGCTTCATGGCAGCAATCGCTGTCAGTTTCTTTCCCTGAAAACAGACGTCCCCTTCCCCCATCATCGCCAGGCCAATGTGACTGATAATGGCAATGTCTGCTACCCCGATTGAGCCATCTCCCGGAATCACTGGCGTAATTTCTTTATTCAGGAACGCTTCGTAAGCATAAACGATATGCTCCGAGACACCGGCTGCGCCATACAGAAAATTGTTGAGGCGGGTCACCATGGTGGCACGGGTAAGCCTGACACTGAGGTGCTTGCCGGTTGCATTTCCGTGTGCGCGCAGCAATGAAGCATTGAACGCCCGTGAAGCTGCCATGATATCAGCGTCGTGTCTGTCAAAAGCAGTAAACTCAGTCTGGTCCTTGTTCTGACCGACACCGACTGTTACGCCATAAATAATCTGGCCGTTTTCAGCAGCATCTAGCAATACATCATAAGACCGGCGGACGCGTTCCATTGCCCTGGGGCACAGTGTTACGGGCCTTCCATCTGCAACAGCTGCGACGACCTCTGGTGTCAGTGTTTCCCCGTCCAGTAATACCGGCTTCTGAAATTCACGGGCGTTTTGGGGCATAAATGTCTCCCTGACAACTAAAACTCAAGATTTATACGTTCTTTAGGGCTGGTTCAGGTTGATATAGTTTAGCCCTGACGCCTCAATGGCATCGTGTGATTCCTCATATCCGGCATCGGCATAGCGCATCACCCCGATACCGGTATCGTTATTGAGTGAGAGAGAAAGCCGCTGCTTTGCTTCTTCTGTTCCGTCGGCCACAACTGTCACGCCGGCACTGGTCATAAAGCCGCTGTAACCGCCTCCGCCTGAATGAATCGCAACCAAATCTGCACTGGACGAGCAATTTAACATGGCGTTGAGTAATGGCCAGTCTGCAATGGCGTCAGAGCCGTCTTTCATATTTTCCGTCATAATTTTCGGGTGAGCCATGGCGCCGGCATCCAGATGATCGCGGGAAAATGCTACGGGCCCGGACAATGTGCCGTCTGCAACCATGTTGTTCACCTCACAGGCCAGTTCAGCCCGGTCACCGTGCCCGAGCCAGGCAATACGGCAGGCAGCCCTTCAAACGGAACGTGTTTTCCTGCAAGTGCTATCCAGTTTTTGATGATGGGGTTATCGCCAAACCGGCGTAGCAGAAGCTCATCAATTTTGAGTATATCTTCCGGGTTGTTAACCAGTGACACCCAGCGGAACGGACCAATTGCCCGGCAAAACAGGGGTCTTAAATAGGCCTCTGTGAATACGGGAATATCAAACGCCCGGGTAACGCCGCCATCATGCGCGTGGCTTCTGATTAGGTTCCCGTTGTCAAAGACAACCGCGCCTTTGTCCTGAAAGCCAAGCATTGCCTCGACATGTTTAACAATAGACTGTCGGCTCAACGACATTAACCGGGGAATATCTGTCCGGCGCAGTTGCTGGACTTCTTCTAACGTAAAGCCAGACGGCACGTAGCCGTATACGAGATCGTGGGCGGCAGTCTGATCGGTGACAACATCAGGAACGATTCCGCGGGCGAGTATTTCCGGGAATACGTCAGCGGCATTGCCAAGTACAGCAACGGATGTAGGTTTGCCTGACTCGATGGATGTCTTTATAAGCGCCAAAGCTTCGTCGAGATCTTTTGCCTGATGCTCCAAAAAGCCAATGGCTTTTCGCTTATCGATACTGGCCTGGTTGACCTCGACAACAAGGGTGGACGCATGCGCCATGACGCCGGCCAGGGGCTGGGCACCCCCCATACCACCTAATCCGGCCGTCAGGAAAAATTTGCCTTTCAGGCTGTTGTGAAAGTGTTTTTCGGCAATCCGGGAAAGGATTTCGTAGGTGCCCTGAATAACACCCTGAGAACCGATATATTGCCATGCACCGGCAGTGAGACCGCCCCAGCAAATTAGGTTTTGCTTTTCATACTCATAAAAATTCTCGGCTTTTGCCCATTGCCCAAGCATATTGCAGTTAGCCATCACAACAAGCGGGGCGTCTTTATGGGTTCTGAAAAGGCCAATGGGTTTGCCGGATTGGATGACCAGCGTCTGGTCTTCATCCATGGTTTGCAAGGTAGAAACAATCGCGCTGTGGGAGGCTTTGTCCCGCGCGGCTTTTCCCATTGCAGCGTAAACAACGAGCTCCGAAGGATTCTCACCCACAGCAAGCACATTTTCCAACATCCGCAGGAGCGCTTCCTGGCGCCATCCCTTGCAACGCAAAGTGTTTCCAGAGGTTACGGTAAACGAACTCATACTGCCCCCTGCCCTGCTTGGAAATAGTCATAGAGGGAAATACCCAGCGCTTTTTCAGCGACAGGGTACACGGTTGGATCTTTGACAGATGACGAGAGCGGTATCTGATTGTGGTGGATGTGGAACACAACCAGCTCCATTCCCTCTTTGATATGTCCTGCGCTGACCGGGTTACCATCTGTCCAACGTAGTGATGACATCAGGGTAGGTTGCAACGCGTTCACCATTGGCATTTTCTACAGCCATGTGCTCGTTCATGATGTGGATAGTGTGTTTATTGGCACCCTCACCAATGGTCACTGTGCCGATGTCAAATGCCTCGTTGGTGTAGCGGATGGAGTTACTTTTCACTTTACCGGAGCAAAGAATTTTCCCACCGGTATGGTTACAGATAGCATCAACAACCTTATTTGTTTTTTCAGCCTTGGTGATGGCTTCACCAAGTGAAAGGGCCAGGGAGATACCGCCAAGCGCCGCATTGTGACGCACATAGCTTGCTGGAATTGGGTTCCGGCAACTGGCGATAAAACCGCCGGACATATCAGATGCAGTGCGGATAACAGGGGAAACTTTGGCGGTTGCGCCGGTGATGGTCATTTCAATGTAAGAATTGTTTTGCCTGTTCCCACCAACTGCGGCTTGAATCATCGGTTGAGGGCTTGCAGCGAGACCAATGGAGCCCATGTCTCCGGTTGGGTGAGCGCGAAGATCCCCCACCGCATCTATGACTTTACAACCGGTAACGGCTGAAGGCAGCCAGGCATTAAGGGTGCTGGACATGCCGTTTTGACCGACCATGAGGCCGGAAATAGGTTCTCCGAGTGCTTCTTCTACGCGTTTAAATGCGTTTACGTAGTCAATGCCCAGCATTTGCCAGTCTGTCAGGCCAGCCGGGGCGCCGATAGCGGCGGCGGTCGCTATCCAGTCATTTTCTGCAACTTCTTCTATCCCGACCAACTCGGGACGGCCAATGGTGACAGCCAGATTTCCCAGCTCATAACCGTGATCTGCCCAACCTCCGCCCCCACAGGCGAAAACTGATCCACCTTTGACCGCAAAACCGACGTCTTGTGAGGTGAGAATCCTTCCCATTGCATAACTCCTTTGTTGAATACCGACATATCTGCTTTATGCGTTGTTATTATGTTGGGAGCATAAAGGGATAATGTCATATTCATTTTTATCGACAGTAATTAACATAATGTTAATTGTCGGGAAGGTTACGCAGATTGAAATCGCTTATCAGTTTGCAGTATTCCTGTGCAATTCGAGACAACGGCTCATGTGAGAGGTGTAGGAGGCTGATAGGTGCCCGGAGTTGCGGGGTAAGCGGAACAAAATTCACATCCCCCCACGTCGGGCCGCAAATTGAGGCATGATCAACAATCGCGATTCCTGCCCCTGCCTGTACCATGGCGCAGGCAACATGGATTTGTCTGACTTCGACGTTAGGTAAAATGTCGATACCGTGTTCATTGAAAGCCATTTGGATAAGGCGACCGATAGGCAGATCTTCGCCATAACCAATCACATTTTCCTCAACGAGATCTTCAAGGTGCAAGGATTCAGCGTCGGCTTTGGGGTGGCCATTGGGCAGGGCAACCACTAAATCATTATGAAACAGCACTTTTGTTTCAAGCATCGGGTGGGGTTCGAGCAAGTAGGCAATCCCAATCTCGGACTGTTTACTGATAATCGCCTTCTCCAGCATACCCGGCACCATGGTATTAAGTATCAGCCGGATTGAGGGGAATTTCTTTCGAAAGGACATGAAGGAGTGCGGGATAAGATTCAACCCAAGGTTTGGGCTGCACGCAATACGCAACTGCCCGAGCCGGTTATGGACCAGATCATCGGTCAGGTTCTGGATTCGTTCGACTTTCTCAAATAGCAGGTTTACTTCGTCGAACAGCAAATGTGCTTCAGGTGTGGGGTAGAGCTTTCCTTTGATCCGTTCAAATAAAACAAGCCCGAGGCTTTGCTCGGTATAGGAAATCAGCCGTGAAACAGCGGGTTGGGAAACAAACAGCATTTTTGCTGCTCCACTGATGGATCCCGCCAGCATAATGGCCCTGAATACTTCAATTTGCTTGAGACTTAATCTCATCCTGCTTCATCATCCTTAATGGGTTTAGCGTATCCCGCAATATCATTTTATTTCAGGTTTTTGATTCATTCACGGTGTTTATAGTTTTTACTCCACTACATGCTGTCTTTACGGAGACAGTTTTCCTGATCAGACATGCGCTAAGGGTAGGATAGGTGAAGAAAAGGTATGCAGGAAATGGGCCACTCTCCTTTCAGAGAGTGGGGTACCGTAACAACGTAGGCAAAGATCCAGAGATCAGTGAGGCTGTTTTTGCTGGAGGTTATTGCGCTTGCCCGGTACTCAAAGACTGTAAAAAGCGATAACCCGCGGCAAAATCGTTAGAGTAAATGCGGTCTTGGTCAACGAAGGGTACCTCACCGCGGTAGGCGTCAAACAACCTCTTTGTTTTACTTGCCAGAGTGATGTCGCCACGAAGATCGACAGCTTGAGCGGCGTGAAGCATCTGAATGGAAGACATCCAATATAGGTTATCCAGAATTGTCTCCAGATTCGCGACGGCCAGCGGCGCATTGGTTGCTATATCCTCAATGTTTCCAGCCATCGCCATGGTATCTATCGGGGCATTCAATCCTATCTGAGCGTTTTCGACGTGAAGCGCGACAATCGGCTTTTGCATTGCACCAAATGCGTGCCCATTGTTGCCCTCGGCACTCAAAAAGCGGGACAGTTTAGTGAGAGCCGGGTTTTCAAGCCGAATGGTTTGCATGGTGATTGACTGGGAGAGTCTGACCAGTGCCCTGTTCAGACCTTCCACTCGCGCACCGACAGGCAAGATTTCAAAGTTTGCGGTAGGAAAAATAGCGCCGGAAACGTCTCCCTCAATGAAATAGTTTTTCTCTTGTTCAGAGATGCCATCCCTTGGTGCATCGACAACAACAACGGGGTTGTCGTCGGAATGATTGATGTGGATTTCAAGCATGGCTTCCAACTGGTTTTGCGATTCCAGCGCGTTGCCTATGGTGTAAGCTGCATTGCGGAAAGAGAGCGGGTCCTGAAGCGCTCTTTGGTTTGAGGGTTGCCACAAATAGCTGCCATCAAGTGCATCGTTCAGCAACGCTGCCCCTTTTTGGAATCCGGGGAACGGGCGTATCGCAGCCGTTCCCTTCAAAAAGGGAGCGACGTTACCGTTGTACCCTTCGAGCATCAGTGCGAAGACGACGGCCTGCTTATGCAGGTAAGATTCAACATCCTCTGCCATCAGGGTGGAATGTGCAGCAGTCAGCGAATTGTTGCTCAGTATTGAGAGGAAATCCTTCCCGATAATATCAAGCGGCGCTAACCCGGCTTTGTCCAGTGCCTCCTTTGCGGGCATCTCTGTACCTTGGTAAAAAACATCACCTTCGCCAACCATTGCCAGGCCGATATGGGAGAGTTGCGTGATGTCCGCTTCTCCTACCGAACCTCTGGAGGGAACAACAGGCACAATGCCGCTGTTAAGGAAAGCCAGATACATTTGGGCGACTTCCGGCTGCACACCGGTTCTTCCGGTCAGGATCTGGTTGAGGCGGATAACCATGCTCGCCCGAACGACATCTTTCGGCATCGGGGCGCCAATCCCGCCACCATGCGCCCTTAGAGAAGTAAGGTTAAATGCTTTGGATAAGGCGACCAGATCTTCATTCAGCACCCGCTTGCCGTCTTTTTCTGCAAACACCGGTTGGTCTTTGTTCCAACCGACGCCCACCGTCAGCCCGTATACCGGGCGACCTTGCAAGGCGGCTTCCATCACAAGATCAAAGCTGTCCGATACGGCCTTAGATGCACTTTCTCCGTAAGTAACCTTAATCGAGTTATCCCTTGCGATTCGGGTAACCTGCTCTGTCGTAAGGTTTTTGCCGGACAGGGTAAATTCTGCAGCATAAGCAGTGAAGGAGAGCAGGATCGGCAATAATATGGCAGTGATACGTCTCATTTTCATAACGATTCCTTTCAATAGGTTAGCGATTCCCGCCCCGGCGTTACGCCAGGGAAAAAAGGGATGTCATTAAACGAAAGCGAAAGTGTCTACACGAACACCAACGCCAGGCCGGGGAAGAGGAGGAAAAAAACAATCCGGATAACGTCTGCGAAGATGAAATATTTCAACCCGCGGTAGATTTCTCTGAGTTTCATATCCGGTTGCATGCTTTGCAGGACAAAGATGTTGATGCCAACTGGCGGGGTAATCATGCCAATTTCAATGATCATGACATTCATGATGCCCCACCAAATGGGGTCATAACCGAGTTGACCGACAACCAGGGGAAACACAAATGGCATGGTGAGAATCATGGCGGCCATGGCATCAAACAGGCAGCCAAGTGCGATGTAGAGAAAAATCACCGCCAGAAGAATAACCGTAGGTGGCATGTCCAGACTGCCCACCCATTCCACGGTCATCGCCGGCAGGCCGGAAAGTGTCAGGAAGCTTTTATAAATTTCCGCGCCGATGAGGATAAGGTAAATCATCGCAATGTTGGCGGCAGCTTTGATAAGCGTTTCCTTGAAATTTTCCTTAGTCAGTGTCTTTCTGAGAAGGCAAGTAACAAATACCAGAATCACCCCGACGGCCGCACCCTCGTTGACGGTGAATATCCCGGAGTAGATGCCCCCGAGCATCACAACGCCGATTAACATGGTGAGTCGTGCCTGGCCGGTTGCTTTCATCTTCTCTTTCCACGGAACCGCTTCCAGTTTTCCGGTGACGTTATCTTTCTCAAAGATAATGTAAGCGCGAACTGCGCCGGCATAGAGCAATATCGTGACGAATGCGGGGATGATTGCGGCGAGAAAAAGCGACAGAACACTTTGCTGTGTGAGGATGGCGTACACAACCATGATGACCGAAGGGGGAATCAGTGAGCCAGCGTACCGCCTCCGGCGATAGTGCCGGCGATGATGGCATCTGAATAGCCGAGTTTTCTCATTTCAGGTAACGCGACCTGCACCATGGTGGCGGTTGTGGCGACAGATGAGCCGCATATCGCACCGAACACGGCGGACGTACCTACGGTGGTAAGGGCCAAACCCCCTCGAAGGTTACCGAACCAGGCCTGGGAAAGCCGGTAAATTTCTGAAGACAATCCGGCTATAATCGAAAAGCCACCTAACAATATGAACAGCGGAATAACGATGAGTTCCTGTGACTGCAAGGCATTGACTGTTGAGGTGCCAAACAGTGAAAAAACAGCAGCCTGGGGGTTAAGAATCAGGATGAAAACCGCGCCGATAATGGCCATGGATGCGGCAATAGGAACATTCAACAAAATAGAGCAGAGCAGAATTATCAGGCCTAACGCCCCGATAGCAACATCAGACATGTCAATCACTCCAGATTTCTTCGTCTTCTATGGAGGCAGGCGCTTCTTTCGCAAAAAGTCGCTTAACCTGCATGACGCAAAGGCTGAGCTGAATAAGCGTGGCGATGGAAAGCGATATCAGGGCGATTAACCACGCAGGCCAGCGGGGAAGGCTCAAAAGCCATGTCGTTTCGCCCGATGCCCAGACATCCAGGGTAAATTCGCCGAGCCAGAAGGTCATGAGTGCCATCATGACCAGAAGAACAGTGTCACCTACCTGGGAGAGCAATTCCCTGAGCCTCCAGGGAAGTTGCTCGACCAAAAATTTAACCCGGATAGCACCGCGTTTCACCGCCATAGCAGGAAAGCAGGCCGCAACGGCGATAATACCGAGCGGTGCATACAAGTCAGACAGCCCGTCAAGCCCCAGCCAAAAGATGAACTCATCAAATGCCGGGAAGTGATCCCGCAGCTCAAAAATGACCTCGGATCGGATGAGTATTTCCAGCATGGTCAGGACAGTGACGGCGAACAGCGCCATTAGGCCGACAACAGCAATTCCGTTTGCAAGTCGCTTCATCATTGGAAGTCTCCTGACTTAACCAAAATTAATCACTTGAACAGGCTATTGGATATTGCTTTGTGCGGCTTCGAACCATTGTTCGTGAGAGGGGCTTTGTTTTGTATAGTCTTTGACAACGCGGTCCAGTATGTTTGAAGCGCGTTTGAGGTCCTTTTCACTGAATTCGACAAAGTGATGATCCCCGGACGCTTTTAAACGCGCGAGTACGGAATCAGTTTGTTTGTTCATATTGGTGCCGAGTTCTGTAGTGAACCAAAGACCACCGGACGCGTCGATGGCACTGCGTGCGTCTTCCGGCAACGTGTTATAACGCGCTTTTGACATAAGCCACAATACCGGGAATGAACCCAAGCGGAGGTTAGTGACGTGGTGGTGTAAAAGGTTGCCCACACCAAAGTTGTAGAGGTTGCCGGTATCAATCAATGCGCCGTCAATAAGCCCTCGGCTGACATTTTCGGCAATGCCGGTAGCCGGAATGTTTGAGACCGGAAGGGCACCAAGGCGGGAGACAATCTGAGCCTGGGTTTTACCGGAAACGCGCAGCTTCAACCCGCGTAAATCCCGCAAACTCTCAACTTTGTCTTTGGTATGGATAAGGTAAGGCCCTGCCTGCAACACGCCTAACACCACAAAATCCTCCAGTCCTTTGATGAGACCTTCATCAATCATTTTCAGTGTGGTCAGTGAGCCGTCCAGGTTTGTGTTGGCAAGGTTAGGGAGTTCAAACACCTCTATGCCGTCAACGCGACCCGGGGTATAGGGGATAGGGACTTCAGCAATATCGGCAACGCCGTCTTTCACGATCTTCATCTGTACTTTTCCCCCGGAGACCAAAGAGCCGCCAGGATAGAATTTAACTTTCAGGGTATTCCCTGAGCTCTCTTCAACCGCTGGATAAAATTGGGCACCGAGACAGAGTTACTCACTGTGGTTGCGGGCAGAAAAGAGGAAAACTTTAGTGTTGTTTGCGAATCTGCAAACGAGGGGGTGGAAGCGAGCAGGTAAATGGTGGCTGCTTTGAACAAAGTGACGATTTTCATAATCCCTCCGGTTCTGAATTTGCTGAAATAAAAAAGCAATTCAGGCAGTTATCTATGCATCAATCCATTCGATGCATAACATCGTAAGTGACGTGAATTCTGTTAACTGGATATCAACCCTTGGCTTACACAGCCGATGAGTTGTGAGGCAATTTTTGTCGCAGTTTCATCATGGAAGGTATCTGGAATATTGTCATATTCGCATTTGTCTCCCATGCATAACATTTTGTTAACCGCCTGAGAGGCGTTGCGCCAGAAGGGGGTTAGGTGGATATCAGTTAACATAATGTTAATGTGCACACATAAATAGTTATGCGACATTATGGATTCCCAACCATAAGCTGAACCTATTCATAAGGACGAGAATAGTGGGAAGTCAGCAAAATGAGCGGATTTTCATTAGTTGTAACCGGGAATATAGTCAGCAGCAGTGACGTCGTGGTTGATGGCTGGTTTGCGGTTAAGGACGGAAAAATTGTGGCAAAAGGCGCGGGACAGCCGCCTGAGGCCGAAAAAGTTATTGATGCCCGGGGAAAATGGATATTACCCGGCGTGATTGACGGTCAGGTACACGCCCGCAGTCAGGCCAATCAGGAGGGGCTGGGTATCGCCTCCCGTGCCGCCGCCGCCGGAGGCATTACCGTGATGGTGGACATGCCTTACGACGATCCTGAGCCGATAGCCTGCCGGGCGCTGCTGGATGAAAAAATTGCCGAGGTGGAGTCAGACAGCCACGTCGATGTTGCCCTGTTCGGAACACTGAATAACGAGCACGGCATAGAGGCCGCAGCTGAGCTTATTAGCGGTGGTGTCTGTGCCTTTAAATTTTCGACGTTCGAAGCTGCGCCCAATCGCTTTCCCCGGTTGACGGAAGACCAACTGGAAGAAGCATTCCGGGAGATTGGGCCGTCCGGGCTTGCGTGTTCTGTTCACAACCAGATGCAGGAAATGACCCGCAAGAATATCGCCCGGTTGATAGAAGCCAATGACACCGGCTGGGATGCCTTTCTTCGCGCTCATACTCCCCTTATAGAGAATCTGGCAACGGCTCAGATTTATGAAATTGGTGCCGAAACCGGAGCAAGAGCCATGTGGTGCATGTGTCGACATCCCGCGGTTTTGAAATCTATGAAATGTACCGAAATGCCGGACACGATGTCGGTATAGAAACCTGCATCCAATACCTGATGCTCAATCATGAAGAGCATACCCGTCGTTTGGTGCCAAAACCAAACACTACCCACCGATTCGAGAAAAAGCCGAAAGTGAAAAGCTCTGGGGCCATATTGCGCGAGGGAATTGTACCTTCGTATCGTCAGACCATGTGAGCTGGGGGCTTGAGCGAAAATCGGACGAAAATGTATTCCGCAATTCATCCGGTGGGCCGGGATTGGAAACCTTGCTTCCTGCATTTTGGACGGGGTGCGAGCAACATGATGTTCCGGTCACTATGGTTGCCCGTTTGCTGTGTGAAAACCCAGCCAAGCATTTTCATCTGGATGATCGCAAGGGCTCACTTGATGTCGGAAAAGATGCGGATTTTGTCATTCTCAATCCGGAGCCGTACGAATTCGATCCGGCTAACAGCTTGTCTGCGGTGACATGGAGTTCCTTTGAAGGGATGACATTTAATGTACGTGTGGAAAGCACTTTTTGTCGGGGTGAGCATATTTTTGAGAAAGGTTCCGTTGTCGGAGACCCACAATTTGGCCGGTTTCTGCGGCCCAAAGCTCGAGAGAAAAAAAGTCAGACAGTAAAAGGAGAACAATAATGCCAACGGTAAAGATACACACTGACAGGCTCTGGCAACTCACTGAGACACTCTCCCAATATACGGACACCGAGCTGCCGTGGACCCGTCGTGCATTCGGCCCTCTTTTTACTGAATCAAGACAATGGCTCAAAGAAAAAATGGAAGAGGCCGGCCTGAGCACAAGGCTTGATGAGCTGGTAACCTGATTGGACGGCGTGAAGGCCGGGTTGCCGGTACTGCGCCGCTTGTCACCGGCTCCCACTGCGACACGGTTTACGCCGGGGGCCGTTATGACGGCATCATCGGCGTGCTGGCCGGTATTGAGATAGCCCATGCGATGAACGAACAGGACATTTGGCTTGATCACCCGTTTGAGGTTATCGATTTTCTTTCGGAAGAACCGAGTGATTATGGAATTTCCTGTATTGGCAGCCGGGCGCTTTGCGGTGAACTAAGCGCAGAGATGTTAGCCAGTTGCAATGATGCAGGGGAGTCCCTTTCGGAAGGCATTGCAAGGATAGGTGGCAATCCCGATGCGCTTCTCAGGCCTTTGCGCGAACCGGGCAGCATTGCCGCGTTCGTGGAGCTCCATATTGAACAGGGGCCGGTGCTTGAAACCAGTAACCTTCAAATCGGTGTTGTGAGCCACATTGTTGGTATCCGCCGGGATCGCATTGTGGTCCAGGGACAGCCGGACCACTCGGGGACAACCCCAATGGACATCCGCAAAGATGCCTGGTGTGTGCATCAACTTTGGTGACATCCGCTGCGGAGCGGGCACGGGAAATGAGTGGCAACCCCAACTATGTGGTTGCAACGGTTGGTTGGCTGGAAATTGCCTCCCCGTCCCTTAATGCTGTACCCGGCAGGGTCGAGCTGGTTCTTGAACTTCGCAGTGACAGCGAAGGGGTATTGGGCACCTTCACGGAATCCCTTATCAGCGATATTCAACAGCAATTTCAGGAAAGTGGCATTTCTCTCACCAGCGAAATGCTGAGCAGAGGAACCCCAACTGCGTGCTCACCAGAAGTGATGTCCATTGCAGAAAGTGCTGCCGAGGCTTGTGGTACCCGTTACCGGGTGCTGCCAAGCGGTGCAGGGCACGATGCCGTTTATGCCTCAAGGCTGGCACCTATGGGTATGGTGTTTATTCCTTGCCTTAACGGACGCAGCCATTGCCCGGAGGAGTCCATCACTCCTACAGATTTAGCCAATGGAACCTCAGTCCTCGCAGAAACCCTGGTTCGGTTAGACAAAGCGATGCCCTGAGCAAATCAATTCAGGATTGGACTTTTTGACGCGCTTTAAACGGCGGTTGTCAGAGTCGACTCGTGTAATTCAGAGATTGTATTCAGGCTCGTTTGGGGTTTTTCAGTGAACAGGAATGTTTGGTTGTTATCTCTTTGTCAGGCTTTGTTGACGACGGGAAGTATTGTTTTAATATCGGTCGCTGGACTGATAGGGCAGTCTCTGGCACCACTATCAAGTTTGATAACGCTGCCTGTCGCCACTCAATATATTGGGTTGATGGCTGCTGCGTTACCAGCGTCGTTTGTCATGGCGAAGATTGGACGCAAGCGTGGATTTGCTCTTGGCAACCTCATAGGAATTTTGGGGGCGGCATTGTGTTTTCTGGCGCTTGGGTTGTCTGCGTTTTGGACGTTTACCCTTGGTACTTTTTTTCTGGGGGTAGGGTTCGGATTTGGAACCTATTACCGCTTTGCAGCGGTAGAAGTTGCTGCTAGAGGGCATCAGAGCAAAGCGATATCACTCTTTATGTCCGGAGGGGTTCTTGCTGCGATCTTAGGGCCAAACCTCGCTATGGTCAGTCAGTATTGGTTGCCAGATAATGCGTTCCAGGGTGCTTTTCTCGGTATTGGCGTTGTGTATTGCATTTCGCTTATCACGCTCAAATTTATTGCTATGCCGGATAGATTAGGACCTTCGACTGTTTTTCATGCCAACCCAACATTAAAAATTTTGCAATATCCTGGCTTCTTTGCGGCAGTGTTGGCAGGCACCGTTTCCTATACGGTAATGACCTTACTCATGACTGTGACTCCAATGGCGATGCTTCGCTGCGGTTTTGAATTCTCTGATTCAGCAGTAGTGATTAAGTGGCATGTGCTTGGTATGTTTGTGCCCGCATTTTTCACCGGTCACCTTATAAACTTGGTTGGAACGCGAAATACGATCTTGTTGGGAGGGCTGCTATTCGTTGCTTGTATTTTTGTGAATTACAATGGATTTACGCTCTGGCATTTCAAAAGTGCACTGTTGTTGTTGGGAGTAGGATGGAACTTTATGTTTATTGGGGCGACGAATCTCCTCACCAATTCTTACCTTCCTGAAAACAAAGCAAAAGCACAGGCAATCAATGAGCTGGTGATATTTGGCAGTGCAACACTCACCTCCCTGTTATCTGGCTGGTTAGAAATATCAGTGGGTTGGAAGATGCTTAACGTTTTGATGTTGCCGTTCATTATAACAGTCATATGGGTGTTCCTGACCAATGGCAAGGAATTGAGGCGACTTGCTGCTTAGGGCCTTTGGTCCTGAAAGGGCGGAAAGGAAACTCCTGATTTTGATCTTCGTAATTAAAAACGCCCATCTGTTTAGATGCGTTTTTGACTTCAGGGAACCGGGCTGGGTTTAGTTACTGCTTACCTGCCCGAGTTTCATCCAGGTATCCACTACCGTATCCGGGTTGAGCGAAACTGAGCTGATGCCCTGGTCCATTAACCATTTGGCAAGGTCATCGTGATCAGAGGGCCCCTGACCGCAGATTCCAACGTATTTGCCCGCTCGGGTTGCCGCATCAATGGCCATTTTCAGCATGGCTTTGACCGCCGGATTTCGCTCATCAAACAGGTGGGCGACGTCACCGGAATCCCGGTCCAGACCCAGGGTGAGCTGGGTCATATCATTCGAGCCGATGGAGAAACCGTCAAAGTAATTGAGGAAATCACTCGCCAGGACGGCGTTGGACGGCAATTCGCACATCATGATGACTTTCAGCCCTTGTTCGCCACGGCGCAGGTCAAATTTTGCCAGCAGGTCGATAACCTCTGCTGCCTCGCCGGTTGTGCGCACAAACGGGATCATGATTTTCAACGTTTTTCAAGCCCATCTCATTGCGAACACGTTTAATTGCCTGAGTTTCCAGCTCAAAGCAGTCTTCAAATACCGGTGAGATATAACGGGATGCCCCGCGGAAGCCAAGCATCGGGTTTTCTTCATGGGGTTCGAAGTTTTTGCCGCCAACAAGGTTGCTGTATTCGTTGGATTTGAAGTCGGACATCCGGACGATTACCCGCTTTGGCCAGAATGCCGCCCCGATGGTAGCAATACCTTCTGTGAGCTTACTGACATAAAACTCAACCGGGTCACTGTAACCGCGGATTCGTTCACGGATTTCAGCTTTGAGCTCTTCACTTTGCTGGTCAAAGTTAAGGAGCGCTTTCGGGTGGATGCCGATCATCTTGTTGATAATAAATTCAAGTCGGGCAAGACCCACACCCTCGTTCGGGATCTGGGCAAAATCGAATGCGCGGTCCGGGTTACCCACGTTCATCATCACTTTGGTTGGCAGGATAGGAAGCTCATCAACTGCCGACTGGCGGATATTGAACTCAAGCTTGCCCTGATAAACGTAGCCGGTTTCACCTTCGGCACAGGACGCGGTAACCTCTGCTCCGTCCGTTAAGCGGCTGGTGGCATCGCCACAACCAACAATCGCCGGAATGCCCAGTTCACGGGCAATAATTGCAGCGTGACAGGTACGGCCGCCACGGTTGGTGATGATGGCCGACGCCTTTTTCATCACCGGTTCCCAGTCCGGGTCGGTCATATCCGTGACCAGCACGTCACCTTCCTGTACCAGAGACATTTCATCAAGTGAGGCAACCAAACGGACAGTGCCACTGCCAATTCGCTGCCCAATGGCGCGGCCTTCTACAAGTACATCTGCTTTGTTGTTTAGCTCATAACGCTCGATAACATTTTGCTCTTTCTGGGAGCACACGGTTTCCGGACGGGCCTGGACGATATACAGCTTGCCGTCGATTCCGTCTTTCGCCCATTCGATATCCATCGGGCGCTGGTAGTGCTTTTCAATGATCAGCGCTTGTTTGGCCAGCTCAGCAATTTCTGCGTCGTTGAGTGAGAACTGACCCCGTTCCTCATCTGTTGTATCGACAATCTCAACCTGTTTGCCAATCACCTGGCTGTCGGCATAAATCATTTTTGTCAGTTTTGAGCCGAAGGTCTTTTTGACGATGGCGTGGTTTCCGGCTTCCAGCAGCGGTTTGTGTACATAAAATTCATCCGGATTAACCGCACCCTGCACCACCATTTCTCCCAGCCCCCAAGCGGATGTGATAAACACCACCTGATCAAAGCCGGATTCCGTATCCAGCGTGAACATCACCCCGGATGCCGCGCAATCTGAGCGCACCATGCGCTGAATACCGGCAGAGAGTGAAATGCCGCGGTGATCAAAGCCCTGGTGTACGCGGTAGGAAATCGCGCGGTCATTGAACAGTGAGGCGAATACGTGTTTAGTCGCTTCCAGTACGGCATCAATGCCTTTTACGTTAAGAAAGGTTTCCTGCTGACCTGCAAACGATGCGTCCGGCAAATCTTCTGCGGTGGCAGAAGAGCGAACAGCGACAGAAAGCGCCGAGTTTCCATCGGTCAGCGTGGCGTAGTTGTCACGAATATCCTGTTCCAGATCGGCAGGGAACGGCGCATCCAGAACCCATTGTCGAATGGTCGAGCCGGCTTCACGAAGGGCGTTGACATCATCAACATCCAGCACGTCGAGCAACTGGTGAATACGCTCATCCAATCCTTCATAATCAAGAAATTGGTTGAAGGCATAAGAGGTGGTAGCAAACCCGTTGGGCACTGAGACACCGGCGTTGGCGAGGTTGGAAACCATCTCGCCCAGTGACGCGTTCTTGCCGCCGACTTTGTCGACATCATCCATGGATAGGCTATCGAACCAGAGGGTGTTCTTTTGCATGTCTTTCTCCAGAAACATTGCAGCTTTGTAGGGTTGGCAATCGATTACGTCCCAGCGTAAAAAAATCGGCGAAGATTTTTCAAAGCTGTGGCATATGTAATGGAATGCCTGATTTTGTTATCGGTATTATTTCTTTCATACTAATCAAAAATGTTTGAAACCTTAACTATAAGATGATCATGGAAAATCAAAGCCGGGATGTCTTCTACGTTTCCGACGGCACTGCCATTACTTGCGAAACTTTGGGCCATGTTGTGTTGGGGCAATTCTCGTTCCGGCCGGTGGAAAAGACATTTCCGTTTGTGGAAACGGATGAAAAGCTCACAGAGCTGTTAAAACGCATCCGTGACTCCTATGAAAAAAATGGCGTAAAGCCGTTGGTGTTTTTTTCTATGGTTATTCCCGCGATGCGGGAGCGCCTGCTTGAAGCGCCGGCACACTGTTACGATGTGCTGGAAAGTATTGTCCAGCGAGTCAGCGAAGACACCCAGATTGAGCCCAAGCCAAAAATGCAGCGCTCGCGCAGTGTCGGTAAAGATTCGGACACCTATTTCGACCGGATCTCGGCCATTGAATACACTTTGGCGCATGATGACGGCATTTCCCTGAAAGATCTGGATGATTCCGATATCATTCTGCTCGGTGTTTCGCGCAGCGGAAAAACCCCAACCAGCCTCTATATGGCGATGCAATTTGGCCTGCGGGTTGTCAACTATCCGTTTATTGCAGAAGACCTGAAAACGATGCGGCTTTTGCCGCAGTTTGAGTTTCAGCGGCATAAGCTTTTCGGGCTGACTATCGACGCCGAGCGTCTGACTGAAATCCGTGAAAACCGGCTTTCCGGCAGTGAATATGCCAGCACCAAACAGTGCGAACAGGAAGTCGCGACCATTGAGGCGCTGTTTCGTCGTGAAGCCATCCCGTACATCAATACCTCATCCCTGTCGGTAGAAGAAATCACCACCCGAATCCTTGAAAAAACCGGGTTAAAACGCCGGCTGTTTTAGACGGTCTTTTCCACTGCCATTCGAAAAAGAGCCAGCCAGTAGTGAACGTACTGGCTTCTTTTTTGAGGATATAGGGAAATAATGAAAATGATTATTTCCCAAAATGGACAAATAGAATTGATTGATGGGAGAGGGGTTGATGGCACGTCATACCTCAAACAGGTAGACAGAATCCTGATACACAAGAAAATAACGTTACAGAATCAGTGGTTATAAGAGGGGGACGGTTAATAACTTGCTGGATGAACTGTTGCGCAGTGGTCACGTTGTTGTTTTTTACGCTATCCGATTACATGAGTTTTCGGATGCGTAAAGTGTGAGATAACCCCCATTGACCAGACACCGAAACCTCCGGCGTCTGGTGCTATCCGGTATTCACAACTGGCGCTTGATATCTGCCAAATCCTCACCAATTTGGTCAAGCTTGTCTTCGATATCACTGATGCGGTCAGCGAGGTGTACCGAAACCGGTGGAATGTCAGGTGGAGCTTGCTGCGGGATACCTGCAACAAATTCTGACGCTCTGGTGACGTCCTCTCCCCGACAGCCGTTGATTGGGCAGACATTTGAAACCCGGCAAGAGCCGTTAAACACGAAATCTGTGTCACCGCGAACCAAAATGCCTTCCACGTCTCCGGTTGCCTGGTTAAACACCGGTGAGCCGGAGTTGCCGCCGTAGGTATCCAGATTTGCCGTAAAGAATATGGCATGACTGTTATCTCGCACGAAAGCGCCATCAGCAAATTTCATCGGCAGGCCACTGGGATGGCCAATTACATAAACATGGCTGTCATCCGGAATTTTACCACCCCTGCGTACGGTCAGAACTGGCCGGTTTATGGCGGGGCGGTCAAGCCTCACCAGTGCGTAATCGGAGTCCGTGTTTTCCAGCTTGCGGTCGATAATCTCAATGCCCCGATAAATATCATCACTCGGAATCATCACTTTCGGTGTGTTGTGGTCAATCATCTGGAAACCAAAGAAAAACCGGGTGCGTGCCAGATCGTTGTTATTGATGCAATGCCCGGCAGTGGCAACGATATCCGGTGCAACCAGAAATCCAGTACAGTGCGGCGCTGTCGGCTGCGCACCAAAGGGTTCGCTGGGGCAAAGCATCTGTGCCTGTGAAAATTGCATGGTACGGACAGTGGACGTACCGTCGCCGTTATCCCGGATTTTACTGGCATCTATTAGCGCCATGACTGCGCGGGACTGGTTCTGGATCCGCGTATCTGTGATCTGGAAAATGTCTTCCCTGTCATCATTGCCATAAACGAGTTTTCTATCGCCGACCCCGTATTCTGCACGTTCTTTTTCAATCAGCTTTTTAGCCAGTGCCTTGGTATCGAATGCGCCCAGGGCACGGCTTTTCCCGGCTTTTTTCTGCCCGGTCACGGACTCCGTTTCGCGTTTACGCAGTTCTTCGCGCAATTCGCAGCAGTCACAATCCTCAAGGTGTTTATTTGCGCTTATTGGCATGATTGTTCTCCTAATTCTTCCGACTCGCTTAAGCCGGGTAAGCCTTGAAGTAATTGTGGTATTCGAATGGCAGTTATCCCGAAGCAGTGTTGAGAAAGTCAGGCAATTGAAAGCAACCAAGCGATATGTCGGTCTTCTTAAAACTGGGACTAGCCAAACGGGGCGAGGGTTATACATGGCGTACACCATAGGAAAACTGGCATCCGCTACCGGTACATCAGTTGAAACCGTCAGGTTTTATGAGCGGACAGGACTGATAGAACAACCGGTAAAACCGCCATCTGGCTTTCGCCGGTATCCGGAGGAAACGGTGACCCTGATCCGGTTTATAAAGCATGCCCAGGGAATGGGATTTACGCTTGAAGAGGTTAAATCGATGCTTCTTTTATCCCCCATGAGTGCCTGTCGGTCCAGGAAATTGCAAGGCAAAAAAGAGCACTGATACGGGACAAAATCAGCCTGCTTAAAAACATGGAATCCAATTTATCTGAGATGATCACCAGGTGCGAAACCTCCGGCGAGGAAGGCTGCCATTTCCTTGAGTTTTACAAAAACATCCCTTGACTCCGTACCCATCTACGGCTGCTAGGCTTGTTTAAAAAGGAGGACTTTGATGCGTAATCCTGTGTCATGGCCGCTGGTAGGCGGGGTGATGGCTGCTTTGGGGACAGGGGCCTGTTGCGTTGGGCCATTGATTTTAGTGTTGCTCGGAGTCGGTGGATCCTGGGGAAGCATTCTGACGGGACTGGCACCTTACCGTCCTTTGTTCGTTATTTTGACCGTCGTCGCTTTTATTTTGCATGGCTACGCTTGGTTAAGGTAGATAATGCATGTGAAAACGACGAGGTTTGTGTGACCCACAGCCAGCGGCGTCGACAGAAACAGCTCTACTGGGCCGCTTTTTCGGTTTCAGCTGTATTTGTTTTAAGCCGTATTGGATACCTCTGTTTTATTAAGCCAGGGTAGAGGGAAAAAGGTATGAAAAAATCACTCGTTGCAGCCTCTTTAATGGGATTGTCTTTTTCAGCCTCATCAGCTGTTCAAACGGCTGAGCTTACCGTACCAACAATGAATTGCCCGGTTTGCCCGATAACCATCAAGGCGGCCTTATCAAAGGTAGACGGTGTAGAACAGGTTAAAACGTCGCTTGGTGAGAAAAAAGCCTGGGTGGCATTTGATGATGAAAAGACCTCTGTTGAATCGCTTGAACTGGTATCAGCTAAAGCCGGGTACCTGCCCAGGGAAAGCTGATAAGTAAAGAAGGTGCGAGATGAAAGAGGTTATCCTGATATCTGACCTCACCTGCCCGGAATGTGGATACACAAAAACAGAATCCATGCCGGAAGATGCCTGTCAGTGGTTATATGAGTGTGAAGGGTGCCATACCCTGTTGAAGCCGTTGGCAGGAGACTGTTGTGTGTTCTGCTCTTACGGCACTGTCCCTTGCCCTCCTGTCCAGATTGCTCCTGACAAAGGTTGTTGCACTTCATAAGTAAAAGCTCAAATTAATGGCGATGCTGTTTCTGGCAGGCAAGCATAGCTGAACAGACTAAGCTAAACGGATAGCCATTACGTATCTGGCCTAAGCCGGAAGGAGATCGTTATGAATGTGCTATCTGTGTTTGTCGCAGCGTTATTGCTTTTTTCTAGCAATGCCCAAGCCTACCCTGAATATGCCGGATACGGTGGACACCGGACGATTATTTTCTTCGCGCCGGAGAAAGACGAGCACGTCCGCCAGTTCCAGACACAGGTACTGATGAATAAATGCGAGCTTGACCAGCGGGATATCGTTGTACTGGTTGCGACCCACGACGGTTACAGTGCACCCAATGGCCTGTTTTCGCTCGATGATATTGCCCTGTTGCAAGACATTTTTGATATCCCGGACAAAGGCTACACAGCGTTGCTCATCGGCAAAGACGGCGAGGAAAAGCATCGTTGGGGGAAACTGACAGACTGGAATGGCCTGACCCAACTGATTGACAGAATGCCGTTGCGCCGGCATGAGATGGAATTTCAGTCCGACAAGTGCTCTGCCTGACAATCCCTTCTACCTGAACCCTCAAAAATATGACGTCTGATCACATCAGACGTTTCAAAGATCTTGCCGTGCCCGCACTTTTATTTTTTTCTGCTAACAAATTGAAAGTGTTGATACCTCGTGGCTGGAATCGCAGATATTGATGTAATAGCATGTATGAAATTTTGTTCATAAATATTGTGAATGAATTCGTTATCCCCCGGGTTGAGAATCAGAGTAAGGACTGGTTTTGGTTAGAATGAGACGTGTATTTCTGTATCTGACGACGTGCTTGCTGTTTTTCCCAGCATCGGCGTCGGCGCTGACGCTGTCGGATGCACAGCCGTTGATGTTGGTGAGTAATGCCTATCCGGAGTTGGCAGGCGTCCTTAATGCAGCGATTGATGATATTACGCCACAGGAACCAAAAAGCATTTTCGAGTATTGGCTGCCAGTAAAATATGAACGCGGATTCGATTGGCCGTTCTTTTGGAGTGTAGTTGGGTTAATCCTATTCTTTTCCAGTGTCATCATTACGCTGTTTGGTGTGTGGAACCGTCGCCTGCGCAAAGAAATCAAGCGCCGTAAAAAAGCAGAGCAAGATTTGCGCGCCATTGCCATGTGCGATCCGCTTACCAAACTGGCAAATCGAAACCGTTTTTCTGAGGACTTCACGGCCACGCTGTCCCTGTGCGAACGCCAGGGGTCGCTGATGGCTCTGGCACTGCTTGATCTGGATAACTTCAAACCCATCAATGACAGATATGGTCATCTGGTAGGAGATATGTGCCTGAAGGAAATTGCCCTGAGAATTCAAAGTCAGTGCCGGGCATCTGATACTGTCGCCAGATTGGGTGGGGACGAATTTGCTGTCATCTTTGCCTGCCCGGAAGATGAAATGTCTCTGGTTATTGTGGCGGAGCGCCTTATCCGCGCGCTCAATGAACCCATATACGTGAAAGATCTTACCTTCATGTTGGGGTATCCATCGGGTTTTCCCTTTACCTTACCATGGCCGGGAAATGAATGAGCTGATTGGGCGAGCTGACGCCGCATTGTACGAGGCTAAACACAATGGGAAAAACACGCATAGAGTGTTTATTGCCTCGGAAGCCGTACTGGACAGCGTTCAAGCTATTGAAGAAGCAAGTATGCTTATTGAGCTTCAATCGGCCAATGGCAGATAGATATCCGTTATCATCTCCGCTTCAGGCACATCGGGAAAGAAATTAATGCGTTCAAGAAACAGCGGAAAGTCTCGCGGCGTTTTCCGGTTGTTAGCCAGCCATTCTCCGTAGAGGTAAGTCACCGGTAGCGCGAGTGTGTCGTCGCTGCCGATATGCCGGATAACCGCGCAGCGCCCACCTGGAATCACCGCCTCCGTCACTTCAAAATCGTTCTTTTCAACCGACCCGAATATTTCAGCCGCCAGGCCAAACCGGTAGGCCTCGGGTGGTGTGGATGCCGGGTCATCAAACAGCAGGTTAAATGTCCGGCTTTTACTTGGGTGGAGTCCTGTGTCCCGCCGCCAGTTAATAAACTGGCGCAAGGTATTGCCGAGTTTGTGTGGTGCGCCACGGTGAATAAGAAGTCCCACCTCAACTGCCGGGAAGTCCACAATGCTCACGTCTTCATCCCTGAATGTTTGGTGTTCCATGTCTTTGCTCCTTATCTGGATTGCTGTCTGGTGGCGTTGATTAATCTGCTTCCACTCAGGTTGCTCCCTGAATTGTCCGGGCGCTTGCCCCGAGTACTGTTTGAAAGCGCGGCTAAAGGCTTCCTGGCTGGTGTAACCGGTATCCAGGCTGATATCTATCAGGCTGTCGTTTACCCTGAAAGCCAAGCGGTTTGCAGCCTGTCTGAGTTTCACCAGGCGGATAAACTCGGATGAGGTGATCCCATACCGGGCTTTAAAACAGCGGTGGAAGTGATAGGGGGAAAGGCAGGCGACGCGGCTCAGGGTTGCAAGTGAGAGATCGCTGCTTAAATGATTTTCGATGTAGCTGACTGCCTCTTTCAACCTGACATTTAAGCGCGTGTTTTCTTTGTCCATGCCGTTTCCTCATCCTCTGTTGGGAAACAGCATAACGCGGGTAGCTGTCTGGTTTCCTGATAATTCTTGCTAAAGTCAGGGTAAGACCTACGGCGCATAGTTCCAGATATAGGTATCACTGGGCAAACCATCTGCCAATGCCTGCTGACGAAGCTGCTGGGCCTCACTCAACGTCAGCCAGGACCCTATCATCACCCCATAAAACTTGCTGTCCCCGAATGGCTGGAACACTTTCGCAGCGTACCCTTGGCGGGCAAGTTGCTGAGCCTGGCGCTGGGCAGCAACCTCAGTCATGTGGGAGCCGGCAATGACAAACCAGCCATTTTTAGCGGTTCCGGTCAGGCCAAAAAGCAGTTTGGAAAGTGGAGAGACTTTGTTGTGTATCCCTTTTTCCTGGGTTTCTTCTGCAGCAAAAGCGACGGGGAGTATCCAGAATGTGCTGCCAGCGGAGGAAGGTATGGACTGGCCCTGGTCGGGAGATTCATGTTGAGTCTGCTGGAATTGCAGTTCCTGATTGGCAAGGTTGAGCATTTTCTTGGAGCTGTTTACCTCTACGCCATTCATATAACTGACGATGATGGCCGGGGCCATGATACCGATTTGAAGCGCTTTGCGAATATCTGTTTCCCGGTTTACCCAAACCCACAGAGCCCCAAGTAACACAAGCAAAGCAACCCGTACCGAATACCCGGCAAACACCAGCGGGTTAAACCTTCAAACAGGGAAGCTGCATCGGAGTTGATAAGATCTATCATCACCGGCAGGGCACCGCCAATACCACCGACAAGGAGAGGTTTGGACAGAGACATAAGCAAGCTCCTGAATTTGCACCAGCATTCAGCATAGCTCCGGGGGCGGTGCTCATTTTTGCGAAACTGTCTGAAAACTGAGTGAAAAAGTCGGGGTGCGTTTTGAGCCGACAATTCCAACCCAATTGAACAGGCAACCCGGCACATTGGAAAGACCGGCGGGTTGCCTGTTATGACCATTTAAGCCACGGCGTCATCCCGCCGGTGCAAGGCACAGGCTCTGGGCGGTGTTGTTGTCCTCATCCTCTTCGTTGATGGCATCCGGTGAATCAGCAGTCAGGGTGAAGGTACAGGGGCTTTCACCGGGCCCATAGCACCCTCTGGGAATAGGAACGCTGACCGCAAGTGACTGTCCGGCTGCCATCGCACCAATGGGGACGTTTGCATCGGCGCCGCTGAGGAAGTCCGCCAGCAGGGTAGAAGGCCCGGCATCACCGGCACCCTGGTTGGTCACGACGGCCTCTACAGTGGTGGACGGCCCACCATTGGGTCCGTTTGGCCCACAGAACAGCGAACCCGGCACACCTTCCGGCAACTGGAAGTTAAACTGCTCGTCAAACGGTGGCTCCGGCAGAGCTGGTTCAACAACCAGATCCGGCAGTGGCCCCGGCTTGCGCTCTCGTTCATCAACCGGTTCAACGTCAATGCTTACTGAACCACCTTTGCCTCCATCACCCAGTGTTTGAGCGGTGTAGACTGCATCGACATCCAAACTAAGGGGCTTTGCACAACGAGATAACCTTCAATATATCCGGATGCAAAGCCCTGAGGTTCAATCAGTTTGTCGACTTCAGCGCAGTCAACTTTCAATGCCTGATCATAGGCGAGTTCATCAATGGCAATAGGAACCACTTTACCCGGGCGCTGGCGTTCTGGCGGGAAGGTAAGAGCCAGCTTCTTAAAGAAGAATGCCGGTTTGTCATTCGGGTTGTGTATGTTGAGTGTGGTGCGGTACACACCGGTGGCAAGGCGAGGATCTTTCGGGTCTTCCTGGGTACCGCAGACGAATTTCGCCGCGTATTCATAGCGGGCACACAGTACCCGGGAGGTTGCGAGCGTTGCGTTGTTTTGCGGGTTGGAATCATAGCCGCTGCGGTTCTCCACTTCGGCGCTGTTGGCAAGAATGGCGAATTGCTCCCCGGGTGCACAGGCCAGATCGACGCTGACCCTTGTCCGGATGGCGACTTCTCGGGATTCATTTGGGAGTAACTGACCGAGCGGGCATTCTACAACGCCATTATTTCCAACGGTGCAATCCGGGTCGCCGCTGACAAACTGGACATACTCCGGCAAGGCATCAACCAGCACTGCCCCGGCGGTTGAACGAGGCCCGCGGTTTTCGACAGTGGTGGCGTACAGCAAAGGCTGCCCGGCAACAACGGGATCCGGCTGGGCAATTTTAGGGGTCAAAGCCAGATCCGTGGTTTGCAGTGATTTTTGAACAAAGACAATCTGGTGCAGCCCGGGTTCATCAAACCAACCCGGAATATCGGCTTCATCGGTTTGCCAGAACCGGATAGGACTGAGGGTAATATTGCTCCAGTCATTGGCTCCGTTGTATGCCGTGGCGTTACTGTTCGGTGGGCCGCAGCGGGTATTGCCGATACAGTCAGAATCCTGGGCGTCAATCTGGCCGTCACCGTCGTCGTCGATACCGTTACCGCAGGAATTTGCACCGGCACCGCTTTCGTTGGCTGCCGGGTTCCAGAAGGCGTTGTTGAAATCAATGGACGGCGGAGCAGCGTCATTGGTATCGCCGTCAACGTTCCAGTCCGGGTTGGCATTCAATGTGGTATTGGGCGCCAACGCCTGATTGTTCTGGGTCCAGGTGAATTGATTGGAACTGTCAGACACATCAAATGGCGTCCCCTCTACCCAGGCTGTTTCGTCCACAGCGGCAAGCGGCGCCAGTCCCCGGCCATTCGGAAAACGGGGTGGGGAGTAGTCGAGGATAAAGCCATCTCCGGCACCGTCGCCATCGACATCCTGCCCGGCATTGGTGGTGGTTATGCCGCCCTGATAGCGGTAGTTCATAACGCTCACATAGTTGGGTTTGCAGTTGATACCGTCATCATTGGTATCCGGGTCATTGGGGCCGCCGTGACCAAGCCCCAGGGTATGCCCCAGTTCGTGCATCAACAGGCCTGCGTTCTGATTAAACAGCACGAAATTGTTGCCGCCGGCCTGACCTCCCATATTGGGTGGCGGGCCGGCAGGCACGGCATTGATGGCATAACGAAAAGCGTTCAGCCTTGCCGGATCAAAATTTCCCCGTGCCGGATCGAACTTGGCTTCTTCGAAATCGGTGGTGCCGTCGTCGTCAGTGTCTGTGTTCAGGCTGGGTATGCCTGAGACAGGGAAAGCGTTCCCCCCGCCAAGGTTCCCGCCGCCGGGCAGGCTGGAGAACACCAACGCGCCGACCAGGCAGTCGGTATCGAACTGGTCTGCGCCGTCAGTGCCGTTGTCGACTCCATCACCACAGGTACCGGGGCCAGCGCCGTCTTCTGAAGCCGCAGGATCTGTCAGGTCACCGGTATCGACCCAAAGGTTAATACCTTCATTTGGCGTGTTGACGCTCCGGCATTGGAAGGCGCGAGATCGAATGCCTGTACCACCGCCCGGACGGCAGCCTGCGTAGGTTCTTGGCCAGTCATCCAGTCGATTTCCAAAAACAGGTCTTTGATATTGGGATCTGCACCCATTGCAGGCAGGTCAACCTCCAGGTCTCCGTCACAGTCGGTATCAATACCGGATATTTCCCATATATCGAATAGGCCGTCACCGTCGGTATCCGGCAGCTCAGGCTTGATGGTGACACGGTCAAATGCCACCCCCCGATCGCCGGTCTGGAAGTTGGAGCGTCCGTTTGCACCGAATTTTCGGGCGTTGACGCGTACCACAAAATCGTAAGTGTGATTTTGAACTAAGTTGGCGGTAATGAAGCTCTCACGGTTGACGCTGATGTTTTTGTTAACCGTAGTACCAATCTGACCGCGCTCCTCATCTTCGAAAATGACGTCGTTAGACAATTCCAGATCGTCGGTGATATCCCGGAGGATGGTGCGTACATCCACCTCTCCGCGAATGACCGGGCCGCCACCGAAACCGCGCAGGTGGCCGTCGATATCGATGTCATGCATACCGATAGAGGCCGGCCCGGTAAAGCATGGGCGAAAACGCACCCCGACTTCAGCAAAGGCGCTTCGGTTGAGTGCGCCGTTGCCTTGTGCACGGGCTTCGGCAAGGTGGTCTTCAAGTACCACGTTGTGGTGGTCGCCCCCTTCGTCGGCGGTGTTGGCATCACAAACGCCGAGCGGGCACTCAAAGGCGGAGCCAACCTCATACTGGGCAAAGGCCGGTCTCGCGAGGACAAACAGCAGGGAAAAAACCATTACCTGAAGGAAGAAAACCAGTCGAAATGGGGGAATCTGGGTACCTGCTTCCCTGCCATGTGTCGAAAAATATATCGAAATGGGTTTTCGGGTCACGATATTGGGCTTCATATCAGCTCCGTTCAATAAATTTGAATGCTCCCGACAGGCACACAGAGAGGAATTTTCATCAGTTTGTGAACGCATATGTGCCTGATGTTTAAGTCTAGGGTGCGGGGGAAACGTGGCCGGAGCGCAATGTTGAGAATGGCGAAGATGCTGTCGCTGCCCTGACAAAGAATTCACGGGTGTGTCCGGATTCGGTTTTGCGGTTCGTCTTCTTAGATAACACGGATGAACCCGGAGGCTGACATGGAAATACCCGCAATATACATCGCCCCGTTTTTTGTTGCTCTTTTTGTGCTGATTCAAATCCCAATGACATTTTCAGTGGGGTTACGGCGCGTTAAGACCGGAATCAATTTCGGAGACGGTGGGGATGATGTGCTTATACGTCGAATGCGAGGGCATGGAAACTATATTGAAACCGTACCGATCTCACTGCTGGGTCTCTATATGGCCGGGGCAGTTGGTGTTGAGCCGATTTGGCTCTGGGTTGCCGGATGGAGCCTGATTGCAGGGCGTCTGCTCCACTTTCACTGCCTTGTGTTTACCCGGACCGGCGCGAACCTCGAAAGGCCTGCCGGAATGATCCTGACATTTCTTTCTATGTTGATTTCCGGCCTCGGGATTCTGGTTAAGGTAGTGGGGTGAATATGGAAAATTCTGAACAAAAACAGCCCGCATTTAACGGGTTTTCCGCTGAGGTGATAGAGTTCCTCCGGGACCTTAAGGCAAACAACAACCGGGAATGGTTTACCCGGAACAAGGCAAGTTACAGCGAATTTCTTCATCCTCAAGCAGCCCGATTTGCAGGCGATGTCGCCCAGCAACTGGCTGATCTGAGTGGCAGGGCGGTCAATTTCAAAATCTTCCGTATCTACCGGGATGTCAGGTTTTCAAAAGACAAAACCCCTTATAACAGCCATATTCACATGCGCTTCTGGAGTGGTGGCCATGTGGCTTGGTTTTTTGCCCTGGAGCCGGATGAAATTCTGGTCGGGGCTGGCGCGATGAAACTGGATAACAATACCCTTTCGGCTTACCGCGTTTCAGTTTCTCAGCCGGAGTTCGGGGAGACGCTGGGTGACAGCGTGGACGCGCTTGTGAAGCAGGGATTTCGCTGCAACCCGCCGGAGATGAGGCGTTACCCTGTCGGTTTCACCGCTGATCACAGGCATTGCGACCTCCTTCGGCACAAATCGCTGACGGTATGGCGTACTCTGGATTGGAAATTCGCCACCTCTTCGCTGCTTGCATCAAATGTCGCGAACAGTTTTTATGATTTGTTGCCGTTTAATGATTACTTGCAATCGTTGCTGGGGGATGAAAATGGCTTATGACGACGTATTAACAGCAAGGATGCGAGACGCCCTGCGCGGTTACCCGGCAATATCCGAGAAAAAGATGATGGGAGGCGTATGTTTCCTGAGCCGGGGCAACATGGTAAGTGGTGCCGACAAGGGGCGCTTTATGTTCCGGGTGGGAAAGCCCAATGAGGAAGAGGCGCTTTCCCGCCCGGGGGCGACAGCCATGGTGCAGGGAGGGCGCAAGATGACAGGGCTTATCTTTGTTGATGCTGGAGAGGTTGATGACGGCAGCCTTTCGCTGTGGGTTGCGTTGGCGATGTCATTTGTTGATACGCTCCCTGCAAAGTAGCTGAAAAGTTAAAAAAAGACCCGCCTAAAGCGGGTCAAAAATTGGATAGCAATGTCGAGAATTAATACTAAGCGGTTTTCATCAATACCACTGAAATGATGAGCAGTAGGATGCCTACCCAACTGACCGGCTTGAGTTTTTGGTCGAGCAGCAACCAGCCACCGACGGCTGTACCCAGAATACCGATTACTCCCCAGCTCGCGTACGCAATAGGGAGCTCCATGCCGTGAAGAGCAAAGGAGAGGGCAGTAAATGCGGCCATAACCAGTACCAGCGCCAGAATTCCCCAGCCCAGCTTGTGGAAGCCGTTAGATTTTGCCAGGGCCAGGTTTGCCACGATGTCCAGAGACGCAGCAAGCACCACAAAGCCAAATGACGCGGTAAAAAACTGTTCCATATCGCCCCCTTAAGCGTGTGATGAGCCCATGTTGACCAGAACAATACCGGCTGTTGCCAGCGTGATGCCGACAATTTCCTGCATGTTCAAATGCTCTTTAAAGACGATCACAGAGACCAGGGTGATAAGCGGTACGCCCAAACCTTCCCAGGTGGCATAAGCGACACCGATAGGAATTTTTTTGGCTGCCAGCGACAAGAAATAGTATGAAACGGCAATCAGGATATACATCACCAGATAGCCTAAAAACGCGTTATCGCCAACAGTCATACGCATTGATGAAGTACCTGAAATCTCGCATAAAATAGCGATAATCAAAAACATCCAGGCTTTTAACATTTTGGATTTTTCACGTTGCAGGGCACATGCCCATTAGAGATTGTATGCAATTGAGGTATACAGTTCGAATCGCTCAGCGACGGAAAATTTGTCGCTGAAACGGCTGATTTCAATTTGGTATCTATTCGCAGAGTGATGGGGAAGTGCAGTGCTAAAAGTATCAAGTTAATTCCGGGGAATTACTTTGTAAGAGTAGCGTTCACAGAGAGATTAACTGTTGCGTTAATTGACTGATTATAAAAGATAATTATTGATTGGATGACTGATTAGTACGTTACGTTCGAAGCAGTATCAAACGGAAAAAGGGCGACAGCACCCTTATTCATTTTTCCGCATTGCGTTAAGCACGCTCTTTGTGAGAGCGTCTGAACGTTATGCTTTTTTAATCGCTTTCTTGAGCTTTTTAACTTTTGCTTTTGCTTTCTTCAGTGATTTTTTCAGCGCTTTTTTACTCTTTGCCATGATAAAGGTCCTTGTTTTACCTGGTTTAGATTGAAAGGCGATACTGCGTACACCGCTTTCACGTCAATGCTTCAATCGCCTTTGTTTTTGGCGATGAAGCTCTTGATAAACCGCCGGAGCTCTCTGGCTGCGGAGGTATCAATGTCTTCACACAATTGGATGAATTCATCCCGTTCCTGCTTGTTTATTCGAATTACAAGCTGCCCGTCTTTTTTGTTCTCCGGGTTTTTCTTCTTATTTCCCATGGGTATTTATCAAAAGTGTATATACATTTAATATACATAGCGTGGTGAAGTTTGCAAATTTGCTGTATGAAATTGATATCTAGGACATTCAACCCCGTTGCGTCAAAATAGATTGTGATCAGAAAAAATAAATAAATTCAGACGATTAACTTTTTAAAGTCATAATTTGATAATCAGAAAGTTTAAAACCGGCTTTCTTATAGGCGCGCTTGGCAACCAGATTGTTACTGTGTACATAGAGCCTCAATTCAAGCCCACCCTGTTTGAGCATTTCAGTGTTTACATGGGTTATTAATCTGTCCATTAACCCTTTTCCTCTGACATCCGGCTTGAGGTACATACTTTGGATCCACCAATAGAAACCGGCATGCCAGTCACTCCACTCCCTGATGCATGACACGCTGCCGACAGGAATGTTTTCAGCTGTGGTAATGACCCAATAAACAGCCAGTTCATTGTTACGTAGTGCTGCCTCTATTCCTGTTGCCAATGTATCCGGCGTCTTCGTTACACCTTCCGCTTCTCGTGCTTCTTCGTATGTAAAATCAATCAGGTAAGATAAATCGTTTAACGTCGCTTTCCTAATTTTCATTCTGCATTCCTTCCTTTTATATCAATGAGTTAGACATTGGCTTAAGGTTTTTTCTCTCATTGTCACATCAGCGTCTTTCATGTTGTCTTATTAGGTAAAGACTAATTGATGCAATTCGTAGAAGACGAGCGAAGCAGACTGTTTTAGGCGTTTATCAGCTCAGCAAATACAATTAACATCAACTTTTTTGAAAGGGTAGTTGGGCATACCAAGGTGCCGACGTTTCTTTTTACAGTCGTTGCCAACAAGCAGCATGATGATGTGAACCTGTCATTTACCCGAAAGGCGTTTAACGGGGAAACCGATGTCACTCTGTTTATGAGCATGACCGGTTGGTAACCCTGCTGGCGTTTGAGTGCAGAATAGAAAAAGGGTTGGCGTCTATGCTATCCGGAACCGGATAAACTGCGGGATACAGGATTCATTCAACGCAATAAATTAACAACACCAGCACCAGTATGAGGACACCGAGTGCCCTTTAGTCGGTGAAAGGTATCGGTTTGAACAGAGGTGGCAACCGGGCTCCTCTGTTCATTGCTTGATCAGGAAGCGAGCCCTTGACTGCTGTCTTGCACGCTATCAGATACTTCGCCCTGACGCTCAACATCCATCCGGCGAAGTTCAATTTCGACCATTGAAGCAAAGTCTTTCAGGTTTTCAATATCATCCTCAGACATGGAGCGGGGTGAGGGGTCTATCATGCAGAGCGTACCCAGCACGTAGCCGTCTGGTGAATGCAGAGGGTACCCGGCATAGAACCGTATATAAGGTGCGCCTAAAACCAGTGGGTTGCCCGCAAATCTTTCGTCCTGCAGTGCATCTTCCACCACCAATATGTTTTCCTGCTCCACCGCATAGCCGCAAAAAGAGATTCCGCGCGGCGTTTCTTCCACGCCCAGGCCGATGCATGCTTTGAACCACTGTCTGTTGCTGTCTACGAGGCTGATTAACACAATCGGCACATCAAACATGTTTTTGACCAGGCGAATTATCCGGTTAAACCGCTCTTCTGAACCGGTATCGAGAATCTGAAGGGCATGCAGGGCCTGTAATCGCTTGGCTTCGTTCTCAGGGATGGGGGCTGGCTGCATCTTGCCCTGAGCCATCAGCTCCTTACGTTGTACCTGGAATTTTTCGCACCAGTTTGTCAGCTCGCAGCTTGGCATAGGTTTGGCAAAGAAGTAACCCTGGACTTCGTCGCAACTAAGGCCTTCCACAACTTTCCACTCCTGAAGGTTTTCTACCCCTTCAGCTACCACACGCATTTTGAGCTTTCGGGCGATATCGACACTGGATTCGAGAATCGAAAAGGATTTAGCGCTGCACATCGCGGACTGGATAAAACTTTTGTCAATTTTCAGTTCATCGAACGACAGATCCCGCAATTGAGCGAGGTTAGAGTGCCCTGTACCGAAGTCGTCGATTGAGATGGAAATTTCCATCATTCGGACCTGTATCAGCACATCCAACGCGTCTGCCAGGTTGTTGGCAATGGTGCTTTCCGTCAGTTCCAGTTGGATGCTCTTGGGGTCTTCATTAAACATCTCCAACACCATATCGAGCTGTGCCAGAAAGGAGGGAGACAGGCTTTTCATCGACACGTTAAGAGCTAGCTTTGGGTTGATGCCCTTCTCGCGCCATTGCGAGCGGGCGACCAGAGACTGGCACAAAAGGAGAAACGTCAGATCGTCAATGAGGTCGTACTCTTCCGCCACGGGAATAAACTGATCCGGGAAGATATAGCCGAGGGTGGGATGTTTCCATCTTGCCAGTATTTCCAACCCGCAAGGTGAAATAGAAGGGACATCAATTTTGGGTTGAAACCAGGGTTCAAATTCCCAACGGCTGATTCCTTGCCTGATCATATCGGGTGTGACCTGAGGTGTTTCATCTGTGCTGGGAACGGATGTCTGCCGAGCACGCTGGTACTTATCAATAATATCCGAAACAGCCTTACTGGAGATGGGGTAAGCCAAGGTTCCTGCGACATTGAGCCCCAGTGCACGCGCGAGCTTTTCCATCATCTCGTTCGTTTCGCAGAAGGATTCGCAAAGAAAAATGACCGGGCAACACAGGCTTCTTCCGGACAGATTTTTAACGGCGGTCAGGCTGTCTTTATCAGAGACACACAAGGAAACCAGTATGGCATCGTAGCTGTAGCAATTCCCTTCAACTCGATTTTTGAGATCAGCAGCAGAACCTGCTTTCACGAGGTTAAAGCCACAGTGATCAAGTTGACTGGAGAGCTGCTCTGAAAACGAAACGTCTTTCTCGAGGAAGAGAAGCGTCTTATTGTTTAAAGCGGCTTCGATCATATTCCATTCCCTTACTGCATATGTTTCTTGAGACATATAGTAGATTTAGTATAGCTAATGAACAGGTGAGTGATTCTTAATCAGTAATGAAATGTGAATCTTGCCAATTATTTACGCGTGATTCTTTTTGGTGATTTACGGCGAATATGAATATCCATTATTAATCAATGTGTTGCATTTTAATGCTCTCGAGCTTGCTTGTTGCTTGCACGGCACGACTTGCTTCATTTTTGGACATTTTTTGTGAGAGGTCGGATATAAAACAGGCCGCCGGGGAAGTCGCACGGCGGCCTGTACAAGAAAAGTGCGGTCAGGTTGTCTATTTCACCAACTTGATGCTCCTCACTTTGAATACCACACCTGCTTGTGATGCGCCCCATTCGGCGAGTGCCACAAATGGGCGGTTTACCTTGGTAATATCCAGCGCACCGGAGTTTAGTGTGGATACCGGTACCGAGACCGAATGCCACTGCCCGGCAGCGAGGTTACCCAGAGCGTGATCCGCGCCTGAACCGGACTCTGACTCCATTTTAACCACGATACTGCTGCTTGGCGTTTCCCCGGCATTCGCTGGCGCGCCATAGCTTTCGATATAAATATCAAACTGCAAGTTACTGTTGGTGGTGAAGTTTGTCAGGTTCTGGGTCTGGCCTTCAACAATGGCGATACCTTTGAAGATTTCCGGGCTGGTTGAATCGTACGTCACAGTAAACTCGTGCGTCGGATCAGCCGGGTCGTTGCCTGAAATCGTGATGTGGCCGTCCACGGGTTCCCAGGTATCTATGCGGGCGTGCCAGGTATTAATGGCCGGTTGCCATGTCTGCCAGATATCAATGTTGTCTCCCTGAAGTGGCGGGATAGTGGTATCAAACACTGCACAGTCAATGGCATCCGTTGCCGGGTCAATACTCGTTGGAACATACCGGATCTCACCCAGGTTAAATTCCACTGCCTGTTCTGCGTAAATAAGGAACGGGGTGTTCAGTGTCGGGAATGACATACCCTCATCCGCAAAACACTGCAGCGGTATCTTTATGGTGGTCCACTGGCTTTCATTGGCACCGGTTGGGGCTGGCAACACTTTGTAAATGGGCACCTGACCCAGACACGGCCAGACACAGTGGGTAGCCAGTACCATGCTGTCTGGTGCCGGTGATTTCATGTCGATATCGAACTGCATCGTGGCGTCCGCATTGAGGTAACTTTGCATATCGACAGGCTGTTCGTCTGGCGTTTGCATGTATACCTGGGCGGGTGATTCGCCGGTGAAAACAACATTAATGGCATCTTGCTGGTGGAGGTGGTCAATGGGTGTGGTGGTAAGCGAACCAATTGAAGTGGGAGTACCATTTGATACCGTGACACCGGTCCAGCCATTTGCAGAGCCACCAATGCGCGGGGTGAAATCTCCGGATGCTGAACGGCCATATATTTCCAGGTTGGCATTGGCAATACCGTCATCCGGCTCGTCGACACCACACCCCCAATCACGCGGGTCCAGCGGGAGGCTATCGAGATCGATGTCTTGCCCATCACTTTTCTTCGGCTTGTAGGAAAGACCATAGCCGTAAGGGAACAGTGGCGCGTGTTCGCCTTCAATATCCTGTTCCATATCCGGCGTGACATAGTCAACCAGGTTAGGGGGGTTGCGGTTGATGGTGGTTGAACATTTGGTGTTTGGCCATGAGAAAGAAAGACGTCCTCGGAAGTCTTTCTGACCATCACGAAACAGCACATCAGTAATACCGCCGGCTTCCGTTCCCGGTAACCATGCAGCCACGAAGGCATCTGAGTTGTTCAGTTCCTCGTTGACGTAAAGCGGGCGACCTGAATAGAAAACCGTCACTACTTTGTGTCCGGCCTCTTTCAGGGATTTTATCGTTGCAAGGTCAGCTGCATAGGAAGATTTAAGGGTGGCATATTCCAGGGTTTTTGTGGGCGGAATATCACCGAACATCTCAGCGTAAGGATCTTCGCCGATTACCACGATTGCAATGGCATCAGCGGGAGCCAGTGCCGGGTCGGTAAAGACATTTTGCTCGCCCACCTGCTGTTGCATGGCCATCAGCATGGTGGTGGCACCGGGAAAGTCATCTTCCAGCGTGTTTTCTGTACCCTGCCAGGTGAGTGACCATCCGCCGGTTTGTTTCTGGATATCATGTGCGGCACTGCCGACGACCAGATACTGATGGTTTACTGATAGTGGCAATGTTTTGTCGTCATTTTTCAGTAGAACCAAAGACTGGCTGACCGCTTTTCGCGCCAGTTTCCGGTGCTTATCTGACCCCAGAATTTCCTGGTTTCCGGCAAGCTTTCTCAAGGAAGGTTGGGGTTTGTCCCAAAGGTTCGCCCGCATTTTTACCCGGAGGATACGTGTCACTGCGTCATCAATGCGAGACATCGGAATGGTGCCATCATTTACCTGATTGATAACGTTGTGGTAGAACGCCTGCCAGTCACTGCGGGCTGTGACCATAAAGATATCGTTACCTGCCAGAACTGCCTGAGGGCAGTCAGAAGCAGAGCAGCCGCTGATTTCGCTGTGGCCGTTCCAGTCGGTGACCACCAGGCCGTCAAACCCCATTTTTTCTTTCAGAACATCGTTAACGATGTACTTGCTGCCGTGGAGTTTTTTGTTGTAGTCCCCGCTGTCCATCACATCGTAGTTTGCATCGTTGTGCCAGGAGTTAAACGATGTCATCACTACCTGGGCACCGGCATCAAGGCCCGAGAAATAGCCGGTTGCGTGGATGTTTCTGAGGTAATCCTCGGAGTAGTGGTTTTCACCGCGGTCGACACCCTTGGTTGTACCGCCATCCCCTACCCAGTGTTTGACGTTGGAAATGACATGACGCTGGCTTTTCAGGCCCTTCTCACCACCCTGTAATCCCTCCACCATGGCGGAGGCGTACTGATAAATGATTTCAGGGTCTTCTGAGTAGCCTTCATATACCCGACCCCATCGGTAATCACGCGGTGAGGCAACGGTGGGTGCAAACGTCCAGTCCAGACCGGTAGCGGCCACTTCACGGGCAGTGGCTTTACCAATTTGCTGAATCAATTTCGGATTGTTGGCAGCACCAAGGCCGATATTGTGGGGAAAAACGGTGGCCCCAAATACATTGTTGTGGCCGTGGACGGCATCGGTAGCCCACATGAAAGGGATGCGGAACCCGCGGTCAGCATAGGCTTCTTCAAGCGCGAGGAAATATTTATCCGCTTCCAGCGCCCAATCTTTAGCTGTGGCGTATTTATCGCTGTTAGGCCAGCCGCCACCGCCGTTCAGCAGAGAGCCAAGTTTGTACTCTTTTGCCTCTTCAGGGGTTACGTTGCGGATATCCGGCTGAATCATCTGCCCGACTTTTTCTTCGAGCGTCATTTGAGCCAGTATTTCCGCGATTTTATCTTCGATTTCGGGATCTTTCTTGATTGCACTGTGTATTAGAGGCCAATCAGGGAAGTAGGGGACTTTGGATTCGATAAGGCATCCGGACAACATCAATAAGGATGTTACCCCGGCTACAATGAATTTTCCGTTGAGCATGATGCTCCTCCCATGGAATTCCGATATTAGGATGTGTACTTATTAAATGCCTCAGGAAAACGGTTTAAATCCAGATGGAAGTATTCAGGCAAGTACACGCCATTGAAAAATCAGATGGTTATTCCTTTGTTGAGGTATTGGCTTATCAGGTTTCCTCCTTTTTCTGTGAGTCGATGTTACTGGGTGGCTTGAACGGCTGACTTAATCCTTGTTTTAACTGATTGATATAAAAGGATAGATATTTCTGTTTTTTATCTCTCTCCAAATAAGCTTTGTTGCTTTCTTGGAACGGTCTAAATAATTTCATGGAAACACTATATAAAAATTAACAAGACAGCAACATATAAGGTCGTGATTATTTATTGTTATGGTTTAACTTGATAATTTAATTAGAGTTATTTTTCTTTAATGGGTGAGATAATTCTTAATGCAAAATTGGAACGATACAAAATAACTATAATTAGACGCATGTTAAATTAATATAAAGGTGTATTTATTCAGAGACTGTTTAGAATTAATTGTGATTTTCCCTTTGGGTATACATACGAAAAAGAGGCCTCGAAAGGCCTCTTGATACTTGAGATAGGATATTTAATTAAAACCGACCAAGGTACTCCCAATCAGCATTATTTGGGTTTTCTCCTGTTGGCCATGGGAAATACCAGTAATTGGCATCCTTCAGGCGGTAATAATGAATACCACCCCGGAAATGGTAGACATAAATATCGTTCACTGTCCCATTAGTGCCGTTATCACCCCACTCGCGCATTCTGTCTTGCTTGTACCAATCCAGGATATGCTGCTCGAATGTGGCTGAATCGCTGTTCAGCTCTGCGACCAGGGCTTCAATGTCAGCATCATTGCCCAGGTAGTGCCAGTCAGCGTCAGATTGCCCGCCAACCGGGAATTCACCACCGGCCCCGGGACGTTTCTGGATAAAATAGGACTTGTCGCCGTTGGCATCTCGGTCTGATACAAACACCGCGTTTTCCTGACTGCCCCAACCGGTATTCAGGCGCTCATCCGACGTCAGCAAACGCGATTGGTCAAAGTAGGCGCTAACTCGCTCTTCAGTGGTGGCGTCTCCGCGCACCAGCCGGATAGGGTTGAACGACAGGTTTACGTAATTATCCGCTGAGCCCAGGTATTTCCATCCGTTGTTGCTCGCCTGATTGAGAGGCATATCTCCCGCATCGCTGGAACGCATCAGGAAATAATCGCGGCTGCCGGTTACCGGGTTCGGAAACACATACAGTGCGCCAACCATCCGGCTATCAACGGTGTCACCATTGTTGAGGATACCGGCTCCGTAGTGCTCGGCCACATACCGGTCAAAGTCAGCGAAGGAACCAAAATCCAGCTGATTAACGCCGGGTTGTCAGCGAACACCTCCCGTTTGTCGATAACGTCGGTGTAACCATGATCCTGACCGATGATGACCGGGCCGCTCAGACTGCCCGCGCTCGGGTTGTGCTCAGGATAGAGGGTATCCAGCTCTCTTTCGCCGTTCGCATTGGTGCAAGTCAGAGTGATCCGGCTTGGCTCTGCGTCCCACGGGATATTGAAGTGGAATTTGTTGCTCTGGTTTCCATTGTGGCGGAATGCGCTGAGGGCAATGTCCTGACGGGTGCCGTTTGCTTTTTCCACGGAGAGATTGCATTGTCCCTGTTCAGTGAACGTTGGCTGGTTGATACCACCCTGGTGGAGTGCATATCGCCAGTCTCGCCCGTTACTGTGTTTTACGCCGGGGAGCTGTTGGCAGTAGCCACCGGAAACATAGCCTGCCCCGTCATGGCTGGTGCCGCCTTTGTTTAACGCACAAAGCTGAACCTCTCCGACAGTGGATGATGGCGTGTAAGTCACGCTGCCAACGCCGTAGCGGGAGAGCAATGAATAGTCGCCGGGTGCAGATTCAATGGCGACGCGGTTACCGTTGTCACTCCAGTACATATCACTGCCGGCTGAACAGGTTTCTTCGGTTGTTTCAGCCCCGACAAACTGGACGGTTTCTCCGTCCGGTATGTTAAAGCTGAACTGGCAGATATTTCGCAAACTGCCGTCTGTCATCATGGTCTGCCAGGTGTCTGCTGCTATTTGCTCAGCCGTCAACATAGTAACCGGCTGCCAGCCTTCGGGGTGAAACGCTGAAATTTCAGGTGCAGGCAGGTCGAACAGGTTGCCGTAGTTGGAATAAAGTGGTGGGTAAATCTGACTGGGGTTGTCTCCGCGCGGGTCGTAAACACCTACCAGCGTAATCACCGGGACACCGGTTTGAACCGGCGCCGGTGTGTCGGTTTCTGCGTTGTCGTATCCGTGAGTGACCGGGTTCCACTTCACGTAGCCGGACGGGCTGCTGGCATCCAGGTTAAAACCGCTGTTCAACCAGCCCTGGATACGTCGGTTCTGGGCAGAGTGCATCAACGTGTAGTGACTGATTGTGCCCAGTTTTGCTGCTTCACCGCCAGCATGGCATCTCGGGTGAAGCGGTATTCGCCGGCAAATGGCGGAACGACTTCACCACCCACGTCATTGGTGGCTGCCTTGCCCTGCCAGTGCAGGTTGCCGATAAACCGGCGGTGCAGCGCATCCCATCCCCAGCCGGATTCCAGATCGTGGGTTGAGGCCTGATGCGGAAAGTGGCCAAGGCCGTAGTTATGGCCAAGTTCGTGCGACCATTCATTCCCTGTTGTCGCAGTCAGGGTGACAATACCACCTCCGCCGCTGCCACCGTGCGTAATGGTGCCGTTGGTGTAAATGCCCACATTGGTGTGCGCTGATATGTGGTTGAACCGGCGGTTGTACGCCTGTGAATAGCCGGCTGTGTCTGTGATGCCGACGTTGGCGTTATTGATGCCGGTAGAAACCAGTGCCTTACCGATGGCTTCACGCATATCACCGCCGTGCCACCCGCCTTCGCCGTCACTGCTTTCGGTGTAGACCTTCCCGTTTGGCAGGGTTATTTCAGGGAAGAAGGCCGGGGCGTAATCCGCCATGACCAGTTTGGACACCGGAATTTTCTGGAAATAGTCTGCTGCCAGCGGTGGCATGTTCTGGATCATGGTGTTCATCCCGCGAGGCGGAGTGAGCATACCGATGTCGATATTCTGGATAACTAACTCCGGTGCGCCGCCGAAAACCAGCATGTCCTGCGTCAGCTCGCCGCTCCGGCCTTGGTTGTCGCTAAACACCAGTGACAATCCCGGTTTCATCCAATCCCACTGGAGGGGCAGCGACCATGCCTTATGGGAGAAGATAACTTCGGGGCGGCCATTGTCCGGTTGGTCAGTACCGGCCAGTGCGCTTGGTGGCAGCATTGCATTGCGGGCAAGCAATTCCCCATTTTGGTAGATTTCCACCCACAGTTGGTTGATAGATGGATCTTCCGGCGTTAACAGCAGCAAAGCTTCACGATCGATAACCAGGTCCGGGTACTGCTTTTCCTCGTTCCCATAAGGTGCAGTGGTGGTATGGGTCTGCGCAAAACCGATACCGCCGGCCAGCTCCCCTATCAGGTGATTGGTGGCCGGAAGGGTGTCAGCATAACCCAGACGCGAAGGCAGCGTGGTAAAGGAAACGGATTGCGGAAGGGCACAGCCAAGTGCGTTGCAGGTATTGATTTCAACGGAATACGCTGTTTCCGGAGAGAGATTTCCGAGGAAGAAACCCGGCTCACTGACATGGTAAGTGCTTACTATTTCTCCGGTGACCGATTTCAGTGTGAGAGTGGTGGTATCAGTCTCACTTTGTCCAATCCAGTCGATGGAGACGCCGGTATCTGACAGGCTTGATACCGCGAGGTTGCTCATTTCAGGCAGAGTCAGCCCGGCACAGTCAGACATTTCCACATTCTGGACCATGTCTGATTCATACGCGAATTCACCATTGGGCAGGACAGATCCACGGCTTGCAGGAACATATTCAATAAAGCACCCGGTCATGTCGCGGTTCATGACGCCGTAGTCGAGGTTTAACAGGTAAAAACCGCCGTCGTACCAGACAAATTCCCAACTGTTATCAATAAAATCGAGGATATGCCGGTAGGCTGCTTCTTCGCCACCAACCTGAAGAGGAAACTTGGGGTAGTTGTCGAAATTAACCCAGTATTCGCGGCCTTTGTAATTAATGAACTTGCGGCCATCGCGGATAAAGGTTCCTTCATCATTTGCTGCCAGCGTTTTGACTTCTTCAATGCGTTCAAAGGTTTTCTGAGCCAGCTCTTGCATGGTAAGGGGACTTTGAGCGTGCGCAGCACCGGATAAACCGGTAAGGGCTGAGGTAATCAGCAAAGAAAGCGTAGTTTTTTTCATGTGCCACCTGCGTAGTCATGGAATAGACAGCAACCCTTTTTCAGGCAAAAGATACCCGTGGCGTGTTTCCGGTTGTTAAAAATGACGGGAAAAACACCTGTTAAATTAATGGATTGCGGCACCATTATCTGAACTGGGACAGAAATGGACAGAGGGATGTCAGGGTTGTTCTCACAGAGTGGGACTGGCGTTCCAATATGCAATCAGTTTCTTTTTATTTTTGTTAATTTCAGTCCAAAACGGTTTAGCAATGCTTGTTTATCAATAAGTAAGGCAAGTTTTTTGTTGGTTGTCGGGAAATATTTGCGAGTAGAATCACTGCCAGTGTTGAGATTTGGTGCTGATGGCTAAGCTATTGACACCATATAGGGTGCAGCGAGTAGCCTCAAACGGAGAACTCGAAAGGAAACCAGACAGAAGTGCAGGATCTCTTTTCGAATTTCCGGGTTCACCATTTCCAAGAGAAGCACGAAATGGGTAAAACCCGGGTCGGTAAAACAAAGTTCTGGCACATTTATGCTGTTGTGGCGGAGAAGGTTGGGTAAAAGTATCAATTTTTAAGCGATGCAAGTATTCCTGCTGTCGTAAAAAACACGCCGGTGAGTTCAAGAGCAGTAGGCTCTTCCTGTAGAAACAGGAAACCGCCGAAAACAGCGACTGCCGGCACGAGCGCCCCGAACAAAGAGCCACGTGCTGCACCAAGCTTGTCTACCGCAACGGTGTATAACCAAAGGCCCAGAATGCCGGTTACCAATCCCTGACCGATTCCCTGTAGTACCCAGGTTTTGTAATTATCCGCAGTCAGGTTGATACCGGAGAAAATTAAAATCAGTGGAACCCAGACAAGGAGGGACCATACTGAAACCGTAGAAACGGCATCCCAGGCATTAAGCTTCCATTTCTTCGATAAAATTGTGTACAGCGCCCAAAGGACGCCACCTAATACCAGCAGTCCATCTCCAAATAGGACAGCATTTGTTGATAAGTGAAAACTTTGCCAATTAATAATCAGCATCCCGAAGAAAACCAAAAAATAACCGAAGATCTGTAACCAGGATTTTCTTTCATGCAAAAGAAAATACCCACCTGCTGCGCTAAGGGCCAACATAGTCCCGGTTTCTACAATGCCAAGGTGCCCAGCAGGTGCAAAGGTCAATCCCAACGCTGAAACATAGACATAAATCGCTCCAGCGCCTGAAGCCAATATTAGCGCGCGTAAAGGATTGATACGCTTATAGACTTGCTGGTGAATGTAAAACGGTAGGAGTACTAAGCCGGCAAAAATAAACCGAACGACTACGATATCTTCCGCTGAGAACTGAGTCGTTACACCAAGCCGGGTAATAACAGGCCAAAGCCCCCAAATAACTGCTGCGCCCATTCCGGATATAAACCCGGTTAAAAGCGCAGTATCTCCTGAGGCCAGAATTTTTGCTTTTGAATATTGCTGCATAATCTGGAAATCCAACAAAACACTACCGTTATTTGAGTTTTCGATTTTAATCGTGGTTCGACAATAGATATTTTTTTGATTATCGTTTCAAAATAAATTTAGTGTTCAAATGTGGCTGTATGAGACTTCCAAAGCTAAATGCTTTCCAGACGTTTTCGGTGGTAGCCCGACATGGTGGCTTTACAGCTGCCTCTTTAGAATTGAACATTACCCCGGCCGCGGTGAGTCACCAGATAAAACTGCTCGAAAACCAGCTTGGTATCTCGCTTTTCCACCGTCTGCCTAATGGCCTTCAACTGACTGAAGCCGGAAGAGAATTGTTGCCGGAAATCAGCAAAGGCATAACACATTTTGAGCAGGGTATTAAGCGCCTGCATCGCTCTGAACTCTCCGGGCTTTTAATCGTCAATGCTGCGCCCTCTCTGGCCTCTTTGTGGTTATTGCCCAGGTTGCGGCAATTTACAGATACCTATCCGGAAATAGAGCTTCAATTGTTAACCAATGAGGCTGGGCCGGAATTGGCATCCGGGCTGGCAGACATTAGGATTGTTCACAGCACCGGTCACTTCCAGGGGCTCTGTGTTCGTAAGTTGATGAATGACTCGGTGTCCCCGGTTTGTTGTCCGGATTTACTGGATAAGATGCCGGTGAGTCGTGTGGAGGATCTGCTCTGCCATACGTTGCTCCATGATGTGAATGCTCAGGAGGGAGAAGCAAAGATAACGTGGGGAAAATGCTGAGTGATGGGGGAGTAAGCCCGATGGGATAAAACATCAACTGGGATTCGGAAGCCACCAACTGCAAATACAAGCAGCGGTTCAGGGCTATGGGATCGCACTTGGCCGGCTTGCATTGATTCAGTCACAACTGGCTGATGGAACATTGGTCCAACCCATCCCGATTGAAATACCTTCCGGGCTGGCGTACTACACCGTGACGACAAACCTTTCTGCACAAAAGCCCAGGGTCAGCGCTTTTCTGGACTGGGTCCATCAACTGGCCTGAATGGTTATGGGGTAAGGCGTCCTTAAACAGAGATGGTGACAGAAAAGCTCAAAAATAGCACTATTTCTGATTCATTGAGCTGTTCTGTTCATCATTGAGTGGCATAGAATCCTACACTGGTTCTCATCAACTTAGCGAGGAGAACCCACCATGAAAGCCAAATTCCTTATTCCACTGCTTGCCGCTGTTTCTTTCGGAAGTTCAGCCATGACCCTGACCAGCAATGATGTTCAGGAAGGTTCGCGTATGGCAGACACCTATGCCTATAACGGGTTCGGCTGTACTGGTGGAAACCAGTCACCGCAACTGAGTTGGAGCGATGCGCCAAAAGGTACCAAGAGTTTTGCCATTACCGCTTTTGACCCGGATGCACCTACCGGCAGCGGCTGGTGGCACTGGGTTGCAGTCAACATTCCTGCATCACAGCACAGCCTGAATCGCGGTGAATCCGGCCACATTAAGGGCGCGGAAGAAATGAAGAACGACTACGGCTTAAAGGGATTTGGTGGCGTTTGCCCGCCAAAAGGCGCCGGTATGCACCGTTATGAATTCACGGTATGGGCAATGCCTACAGAAAAAATGGAACTGCCAAAAGGCGCGTCAAACGCGTTGGTGGGTTACATGCTGAATGCCCAGTCGCTGGGTAAGGCACGCCTGACAGCAACATACGTAAACCAATAACACAAGTTGAAAAATAAGAGGGAGCAAACACATGGGGAAACCCGTTGTCCAAACCGGTCAGTTCCGTGGCATTCGTAAACAGCCGCTGCATAATGTACTGGTTTATGCTCCCACTATTATTTGGGTCAATCAGGGTCACAAGCAGCTCTGGTGGCACGATTCTGCACTGGATTTTACCCAGACAGACTGGCTCGCCATTCCGGCCAGCCAATACCTCACCTTTGTGAACGTGCCGGATCAGGTGCTGTTTCATTCCCGTACACTGACCTTTCTTGAACCGCCTCCTCAGGAATGGATTGAAGAATCTGTGCAGTCCGCCTCGCACGACGAACCGCGTATTCATGTTACCCAGCCGTTGGCGTATTGCTTTGATGTCATGACAGACATGGTGGCGAAAGCGCTGTCTGAAGAGACGCAGCGGCAGTTTCTGATGGGGTTCTATGCCGAAATGAAACAGGCGGGTGTACTTCACTTGCTGTTTCCGGGGGAGGGGCAGTCTTTGAGGGAAAAACTGTCGCGCTATTTGAGTGTCAATCCGGGAGATGACCATAAAATTGAAGTGGTGTCCGGGCATTTTTCCATGAGCCGGGCGACCATGAACCGCAAGCTGTCCGCTGAGGGAACCAGTTTCCGCCAGATACTGGCTGAGGTTCGGATGGGGTATGCCCTGAGCCTTATCCAGGAATCCAGAAGCCAGCTGGATGTAGCGCTGGCCTGCGGATACCAGTCAGAAGCCCGATTTTCATCACGCTTTAAGCAGCAATTCGGGCTGACACCAAAGCAGTACGTCCAGACACTGTAACTACCGACAGTTATTCGAAATTCTTCAGCCAGTCTTTAAGTAACAATGCCAGTTGCTCCTGTTGCTCCGGGGAAAGCGTTCCCAGCAAATTTGCCTGGGTATCGACGTGGGCGGTCAGCGCTTTATCGATAAGATTTCGCCCGGTTTCCGTCAGCGATACGGTTACACTGCGGCGGTCTTCGGTGCTGTGTTCCCGGAGAATCATTCCTTTTTCTTCGAGACGGTCAAGCCGGTTAGTCATCGCGCCGGAGCTTAGCATCATTGTGTTAAATAGCTCCGACGGTGTCAGCGAGTAAGGCTCCCCGGAACGCCGGAGTGTTGCCAATACGTCGAATTCGCCTTGGGTCAGGCCAAATTGCTTGTGAAGATCAGAGATATGTTTTTCAGCGTGTTTACTGATACGCCACATCCTGCCGAGTACAGTCATCGGCAGGGTTTCCACATCCGGCCTCTGCGCCTGCCATTGCTCAGCAATACGATCAACGGCGTCCTGCTGTTTTTCCTTCATGATGTTTCGATTCTCACTATCTTGACGTAGAGATACTTTACACCGAGAGGCTGAATCCTGTACAGTCGATTTATCTTCACGTAGAGATACTTTGTATGAATATATTAATTGCCATGATTGGCCCGGCGCTGTGGGGGACGACGTATGCGGTTACCCAGTATGCGTTTGCCGGCTGGCCGCCAATGTTGCTGGCGGTGATGCGCGCACTTCCTGCAGGATTGTTTCTGCTTATTGCACTTCGCCCGGCGCTGCCTAAAGGCAAACAATGGCAGCCGTTGATCATCAGTGCCGCATTAAACATCGCCGTCTTTTTCACACTTTTGTTTATTGCTGCTGTGCACTTACCTTCTGCTTTTGCGGCTGTAGGCATGGCATCAACGCCGGTCTTTGCCTTTGTGATCAACAGCCTGATATACCGTCAGCTTCCCTCAGTGATCCAACTGGTGTTGGCGGGTGTCATGCTGGTGGCTGTCTGGCTGCTGTTTGACCCGGCGAATTCTTCCCTCAGCCTGATGGGAATAGCTGCCATGGTGGCGGCTATTCTGGTGATGCTGTCCGGCAGCCTGTACGCCAAAAAAGTGCTCGTGACCATACCGGGTAAGACCCTGCTGGTTTGGCAGCTCACGCTGGGCGGTTTAATGCTTCTACCCCTTGCTCTGGGCCAGCTTGCGCTGATGGGTGAAGCCAGAACTGAACTGATGTTCGGTACCACACAACTGTTTGGGCTGCTGTGGCTGATATTTGCCAATACCGTGGTCGCGTATTTCCTGTTTATCTGGGTGTTGCCGCGAATCTCCATTGTGCAGCTTGCGTTTGCCAGCGTCACCAACCGGTCGCGGGCGTGCTTGCAGGTGTGGTGTTGGTGGGAGAGCAGTATTCCGGTTTCCAGTATGTCCTGATGGGAGTCTTGGTAGTCAGTGCGCTTGCCGCGCAATTAGGGGACAAGAGCCGGCGGTCTCAGTGATTTGCTGCGTTTCAACGCAAACATGCCGCTCATCTGAGCGGCATGTTTCGTTAAGAGAATAGCTTTATAGATTATTGAGCTGTCGCTGTTACCGCAGCGCGTTGTTTTCTCTTCAGGCCAACCAGCATCACGGCGCAGGCCATACCGGTCAGTGATACTGCCAGACCAATAGTGAAGATGGTCTGGTAGGCGGTGACTTCATCAAAGTTGTCAATGATCCAGCCATTCAGCGCATAAGCCCAGAATACAGAAGCGTATGCGGCGAATGAGCCAACGCTCATCGCAGAGCCGCTGATTTGTTTCGGTACGCCAGCTTCTGCAACCGGAGCCAGAATGATGCCTTTGGCAAGGAAGATGCAGAATGAAAATGCCATCAGGAGGGCAATGTTCATAAACAGCATATCGGGGGTCTTCGGTAACATGATGACACCGAGCAAACAGGTTGCAGTCAGGCCCAGTGAGAAAATCATCATCTTCACTGATGACTTGAACACAAAGTCTGACAGAGAGCCGGCGATAAGGCCGGCAACAACGCCCATTGCACCCGTGTTAATGATACCGAACAGCGCTGCCTGGGCGGTGGAGATACCAAATACCGCTTGCAGGTAAGGCACGGTGTAAATCAGGGTGATGTACGTCCAGTACACGGTCAGTGATGTAAACGCAGCCAGCCACACGGTAGGCATTTTCAGTACCTGAATCAGGCCCATCAGCGCAGCTTTGTTTTTGTTCTCGCCATTTTCAGGGTCGATACGGTTGTCCGGTACAAACTTCCACACCAGGTAGATCATTGGCAGGATCAGCAGCGTGTAAACCACTATCGCGCCCTTGAACACCAGTATGGAACCGCCAACCAGCGCCATGATGCCTACAATCACGGCGTTCATGCTCATTTCCATCGCCCGGCGTACAGACTCCAGCAGGCCAAATGCCATACCTTTGTTGTTTTCACCGGACATCAGGCTGACACCGTTAACAACAGACGGCCAGAAAACAGCGTCGGTCATACCCCAGATACCGGCAATGACCGCCAACATCGTGAAGTCTGGCTGGAAGACGATGATCCACATCATGCTGACAAAGCGGACCATCAGGCTTGTCATCAAAATCGAACGAACCGAGAAACGGTTGTTTACCCATCCGGCAGGGATATAGAAAAACATCGCTGAGCCGATCAGGGTAAAGAGAATACCCATCTGGGTGTTGTCGATGTTCAGAACGTTGATTAAAAGGTTGTAAAACGTACCTTTGAAGGCCTCAAAGGCGGAATAGATAATCTGTCCGGAAAACACCACGGACATAAAGCCATAAAACTGTTTGTTGGACTCGAATCCAATTTTGCTAATCAGTTTTTTCATAGGGCACCTGAATCGAATTCACGTTAGTGACAGGGTTGTTTTTGATACGTGGTTCAGAAATCTTGTTTGTATTTTCGCGGGAACGTCTGAGCTACGTCGGTGAATACACCGTCGACACCCCAGTTGAACAGTTGGTTTGCCCGTGCCAAATCGTTAACGGTATACACGTTGATGCCATACCCGGCATCTTTCATCATTTTTACCCTGTCTTTGGTCAGCCCTTTGTCTTCCGGGTGAATAAATTCAGCGCCACAAGCCTGGAGGATAGACTGCCAGTCATCCCATAAGTTTGCGTTTTCGAACAGGCAGGCGATGCGGGTTTCGGGACGTCGTTTCTTGAACTCGGCAAGGGCAAGGTGGTTAAAAGAGGAAATGATAAGTTCGCGTTCAGGGTTCAGGCTTTCCAGCCCTTTAACCACGCCATCAATCAGGCGCAACGTGTTTTCCCAGCCGGAAGTGCAGGACTTGATTTCGACATTGATGTTCAGCTCATGGTCGTTAACGAGAGAGATGAACTGCTCAAATGTCGGGATTTTTTCACCATCATAGTCATCAGAGAACCAACTTCCGGCATCAATGGTGTCCAGGTCAGCCTCAGTGAGATCATAAAGACTTCCGCAACGGTTGGTGCAGCGTTCCAGTGTGTCGTCATGGGAGAGCACGACGGTACCGTCTGCCAGAATATCTACGTCACATTCCAGCCACTTAATGCAATTTTCCCTGCATAGGGCGAATGCGCTAAGGGTGTTTTCGGGAGCCAGAGAAGACATTCCACGGTGGGCAAATACAGTTTTCATATTCTTATTATTCCTATACAGATTGCTGCTCTAACGAGCATTTTTGATGCGCTACTATTTTCATGCGAGCATCTTGGCGAGAGTCTAACCGTTTGTTTAAGCGTAAATTGTGATGAATTCTGCTTTTGTTTCAGCATTAGTGTTAAGGCCGTCACGTATCCTTGATGTGAGGGATGGTCAGGAACAACTTGTCGCGCTGCCTAAACAGTCTATTCAGGTTTACTGACAATTCTTCAATAAGGGATTGGCAGAATTCCCAACTGTTGGTACGGTGACTAAAAATCAGACAGGACGTTGCGGTATGAGCCCCGAGAGTGCAATCACGTTTTTTATCGCTATTTTCATTTTTGGCATTACACCCGGACCTGGCGTTTTCGCCATTCTTGCGCGTGCAATGGTTGAAGGTGCACGGCCATGTATCATGCTTTCTGCGGGTATGGTGATCAGCGATATTGTGTACCTGATTCTTGCGTGTCTCGGGCTGGCGACTATCGCAGAGAACTGGGGCGGGGTGTTTACAGCCATTCGATATGTTGGCGCAGCATACCTTCTTTACCTTGGCTACAAGCTGTTTACCGCGTTGCCGAGCACTCAGGATGCCATTGATACAAAACTGGTTAAGCGCAGTGGCCACATTGCCAGTTTTATTCAGGGGTTCCTTATTTCAGCTTCCAACCCCAAAGTGATTCTTTTCTATATCGCCTTTCTCCCTACCTTTATGGATATCACTTCGCTAAGCGCACAAGACATTGTGTTAGCAGCCGTGCTGACATTTTTTGCGTTGATGGCAGGCTTGATGCTGATTGCGGTCTCTGCTTCCAAAGCCGCCCGTATGTTAAAAACGCCGAAAGCAGTAAAACGGCTGAACCAAAGCGCTGGCGGGTTAATGATGGCTGCCGGGGCGTATCTGGCGGTAAGTAGGTAGTGCGTAAACACCAACGCCTTCATGGGAAGTTAGGGGTGGCTTTCGAAATAGTCCGGATCAGGCCTGATAACCCGGATTTCATTTATTTAGTTAAGGTGCTTAACACCACGTTGGCGGGATTAACCGGGGATACAGGTGAAAGCTCATATTCCTCTGAGATGTTCGATGCATCAACGGATTGCGCGCTGGTTGGTTATCTGGATGGCAAACCCGTAGCATGCGGTACATTTCGATACCACTCGGATGGGGCGTGTGAAATAAAGCGGATGTTTTCATCAGTACGCGGTGCCGGGTATGCATTGCTTAAAAGCCTTGAAGAAAACGCTCAGGAAATGGGTTACAAGGAGGTGGTGCTTTCTACCCGAAAGGTTAACCAACAAGCAGTCAATTTTTATCTCCGGCAGGGTTACAAAGAAATCCCTCCGTACGGGAAATACATAGGGCGGGATAACTCTGTTTGCATGGGGAAATTATTGTGAGTTCAGGCATATTGCTTTATCTGGCGGCAGCTTTATTGGTTTTGGTTTCTGTAGCTCATTCCTGGCTGGGGGAAAAATATATTCTCACCCGCCTTTTCCGGCGCGATAACCTGCCAAAGCTACTCGGTGCACTGAATTTACCATCAGGACATTGCGATTTGCATGGCATTTGACGTCGGTGGCCTGGTGTGGGTTTGCGGCGGTATTGGTTTCCCTTGTTCATACCAATGACCCGGTTCAGACTGTCGGACTCGTGAGCGGCGCGGTTTTCCTTATTCACTTTCTCGTGGCACTGATAGGATCCAAAGGAAAACACCTCTCATGGATAATTTTTCTCCTGATCGGTGTTTTCTCTTTAGTTGCCGTAACAGGTAATTAAGCCCTTTACACTGTAAACCTCACAATCCTATCCCTTCACGTGCTGCATCCTGCGGATTGTCCTTATATCTAAGCTGCCAAACATTTCTTCGTGTTGCTCATGTATTGCGAGTGCCTGCTGGCTGTTCACTGCACTGGCCACAAAAGGAGAGACCATAAAATCCTGCTTTATCAGGCTGGCAAGAATGGCGGGTGCATCCGGGTAATCTGAGTGAAGCGGATGGGTGATACTGTCTTTGATTAAAAACAGGTAAGCGTTTTCCATGGGGAATTGTCCTTGTAGGGGAATCTGTTGACAATTAGAACAATTACCTCCAATAAGATAAAATCAATAAATATCCAGATTCGATTACCAAATGGAATGAAATTCGATCTCAGACAACTCCAGGCGTTTGTGACGCTGAGTGATTGCGGCAATTTCCGTGAAGCCTCGGAACGGCTGTTTATTACCCAACCTGCGCTGACAAAACAGATCCAGTCGCTGGAAAAGTTCCTCGGTGTGACACTGTTTATGCGAGGCAGGCATGGCGCACAACTTACCTCACAAGGCTCGCAGCTACTCGATAACGCCAGGGCGCTGGTGGAGCAGGGGAAACAGTTTGAGCGAACGGCACTTGACCTGGCCGCCGGCCAAAGTGGCAGACTATATATTGGGTTTGGTATTTCCAGCTACCAATCTGCCCCGGCAGAGGTGGCAAAATTCCGCTCGGTCGCCCCGGATGTTGCCGTATACCTTCAGGATATGCCGTCGGCGTTTCAGGAAGAGCTCCTCCTCTCTGGTGAAATGCAGTTGGGCTATATGAGAAAGCCGGTCAAAGACGGGCTGGAGTGGCGCTATAGCCGCCGGGATGAGCTGGTGCTGGCAATCCCGCAGGCGCTGAAAAGCGACGGGTTTGATGCCGAACAATATTTGCATCAGCAACCGTTGAAACTGATGAAAATGGTAGACGGACGGTGCCCCGGCCTGAATGCCAGGTAGATAATTTCCTGCTGCGGTTCCAGCCGGTGGAGTTTATTCAGGAAGCACGGGATCTCCACACACTGGTTGCGCTGGTGGCTGCGGGAATAGGTTGTGCCATTGTCCCTGCAAGTATCAGCAATATCGTCAGCAAGGGCGTGGTGTTGGTGACATTATCCGGCAAGTACTCAGCATGGGATGTCGGGATTGCCTGGAACCCGGCGATTGATGACCCGGCGAGGGATCGTTTTCTGGCGGTGAGTGGGGTTGTATAAAGGAACAACTGCAACAAAAAAAGGGAAGCATGTCGCTTCCCCATTGGCGGTCAAATAGCGGTCAAACCCGGTAATTATTTTGCAGGCGCAAATACCAGTGAATGCTCGCCAGAGGTCAGGGTCATCTGGCCGCCTTTTACAGTTACCGCGCTCCAGTCAGACAGAGACTTGGCAACAGAATCTTCCAGTTTCATTTCTGGTTCAGCACACGCCATACGGGTCATGCCCATGTTGCCCAGGCGCAGTTTGCCGTCTTTCAGTTCAGCTTTACCGAAGTAGCGGTTACAGCCTGCGAAGCCGTTTGCTTCCATCGCCGCGTTCAGGTTCAGCGTAGGAGCGCTTTCATCCTTGGCAACCTGTTGGCCGTCGATAGAAGTCAGCACCAGTTCTGTGCCAGTTGTGCTTCAGTTACTTTGTTCATATCGCCACCAGTGCTTGAACACGCAGCCATAAATGCAGGCAGAACCATTGCCAGAAGTACACGTTTTTTCACGATTAATCACCCATATGAATGAAATGAGAGTGGCCTGACATTGCGAAGACTTGGGATGCGATTCAGGCTCAGAATGTAAGGAATTTATAGCGCGATCCCCCTACTTTTCCAATGCTTTGTACTGCCATTTTTCGGCTCTTAACTAAAAAATATCCCTTTTCTGACGAAACGTCGTAAAATTCACCGCTTAAACGAATTATGATATTTGTTACGATAAATTTAAGCGATGCGTAATATGGTTTTTAGAAATAAATACGGCTTAATATGCTCTGCAGTGTTGGCATGTTTTATCGCCGTTTCCACATTCCTTTTAAAAGGCACAGGATTTACCGGCCCTGTGTCTGATTCATCCGGCCTGCTGTTTTCGGTGCTTTCCTGGTCTGCCGGTAAAGAAGGCTTCCTGATTACCACCGCACTGCTGTGCCTGGTCCCCTTTGCCTTGCGCTGGTCACGCGATCGCATTCTGGTTGCCCTGTTATGTTTTGGTTTTGTCTTGGGTGGCAGCCTGGTTACCAAAACGGTATTGAAAAAGGTTACTCAGGAGCCTCGCCCTTATTCACAGGTGCTGACTGAACTGGGCAAAGTGGATTCAGAAGCACAGTTTTACCAAATCACCCCCTCACAGCGTGAAGAGGTAGTAAAAAGTGCAGAAGGGTTGGTAAGCCACTGGCGCTTACAACACTGGCAAGGTGAAACCAATTATTCATTCCCCTCCGGCCATACTATTTTTGCTGCGGCAGTTGCCGTCTTTTGGGGCGGTCTACTTCTGGCTGAAGGCTACCGCCTGAGTGCAATGCTTATTGTTGGCTGGGCCGGAATGGTTGCCACAAGCCGTCTGTGGCTGGGAATGCACTGGCCGGCTGACCTCTTCGGGTCCGTAGCCTTTGCAACAGTGATTTGCCTGTTAGTTCCGGTGTTTGTGAACGTTGTTAACCGGGTTCTTCACCGGCGAAAGGCTTAAACCGCTTGATGGAAAGGGGCTTCGGCCCCTTTTTTGCTCCGTGTCCACTTCCTCGTTTACATAGCCCCGAATAGCACACCGCACTGAATTCTAGCCTGGGCAGGAATAATAATTGTTGAAAAGGTGGACAACACAACTCACTTTGGGACAGAAATCAGTTAGAGTTAGCGCACTAAACCGTTAAATTCGGATAACTAAAACTATGGCGGAGTTCGCCTATCATTCTGAGATGAGCGACTGACCTTCCCGTACGCATCCGAGCAATTTACTTAATAAAAGGACGGGCTTGTTAAAAACACAAATAAAGTGCCGGCCGTGCGACACTTATTCATATTTTTTAGCTCTCTTTTATGAAGAGTTTGCGAACATAAAAACGCACGATAGAAAATGTATGATATGCTCTAGCTTTAATCTTGCTGTCGAATGTTTCTTCAAAAGGCACTAGATATCCAACCGAAACAGTTCCCATATGAACAATATCAATGTCTCGAACTTTCAATAAGTGATAACCGTGAGATGTCTGAGTTGAGACAACAAACTTATCTGAATCGACGGCAATCTGTTCATCGCATTGTATCTTTATAGAACAGTCAGCATGTGCTTCTATTTCATATTCATCTTGAGTTTGAAATACAAAATCATCGTAATCCAACTTCTGTAATCTTTCGGGACGACAGTTGTTCTTTTGTGATACTTGGAATGTCACTTTAGTGAAGCATTTTAGGTTCTTAATTTTTACTGGATAAGCTTGGCGGTTTATAAAGTAGAGGAAAAATGTCGTAGAAGTTTTCTTTTTATGGACCAAGACTCTTTTTAGTTTTAACGGCTTTAGTCGACTTCGATACCAAGCGATAAGGACTGATACGATCGCTACAATCGATGCGACTGAACTAAGTACATCCACATAATACTTAAAACTCAAATTTTACCTCTATATTGAGTTAATGGTTGAGAGAGCTAACACTTGTATAACGGGCGTTTACTAGCCCAAACTAATAGAAATGCCTGAATCACAGCCGTTTCTTAGGTAAAATGCATCACGAACAATCGTCTTGGGGCATTATGGTTTTAAGCTGAAACGAGAGCCAGAGCCTATATAAGAACGTTGAGTATTACTATTTCTCGGTGGTAGGTTCTTGCACCAGTAAAAACCCATATTTCTATATTTTGAGCTTGCTGCTTGATATATATAGCGAAGTTGGGCAACTCCATATCCATATGATTTCGCCAAAGGGTCTATGTGTTCACGTCCAAACTCATCAGGCAACCGATCAAAAATCTCATCAAACTCACTCATGCACTAGAACCCATTTAATAGCATTTCTTTAAAGTACATCAAGCGGTCACAATGTCAATTGTTATTTAAAATCAGGTAATTGGTGTTTAAATATCGATAGGGTTGCATCTGTATTTCGCGGATTTAAACAATTTACTGGGTCTCGAAATAGTGCTAGTGAAAGAGCCTACTTGAGGACATTTCAACTAATGCCATGCTTCATGTTTTACCATGAGAAAATCTATCGGAAAACCTATGTTTGAGAGTTGCGGCAGCCTGCGTTCGGTAACTGAAAATGGGGCATAATCGTGCCAGAACTGATCGGCCTAACACGAGAATGGATAAATGAACAGGTGCGAGGCGACGTGCAAGCATGCATGAAACTGGTAATTCAGACTTTTTCTGAAAGTTCCTGTCCTGCCAACACACTCTCAGAGCGATTTTTTATCCTTTTTAGTTCTATTGCTGTTTGTCTAAAATACGGCAGGAAATCTATTATTTTTTTGTCCTCACCGCCTTCATTTTCATATACTGCCAATGCATTTCTAATGTCACAAAATAGTAAATACATATTAGTCATTGATCCTGACAGAATAAGAATTTCTTCCTTGCTATAGAATAAAAACTCAAGATTCATACGAACGTAAGACAGCTCGAGGAAACCATCCAAGTCAGCATAATTGAGTTTCATTAAGCGTTCCCTAAGCTCATAGAGAGTCGGTAAATATCTTTTTAGACTCTCATCAATATGAACCTTATGGGCATGGTGCATATCTCCTATCCCTCCAAATGCCATGAATAGCAGATGCTCCAAAGACAAGTCAGAAAGATGAGTAATTTTAAAGTGGTGGTATTCCTTCCCTCCAGAGAAACCAATCAATCTATTCACTACAGCCTCTATTAGATTGATGGTCTTATTAGGCTCGAAAACATTTAACAGAAAGTAGTTATTACTATCGATGACGAATAAAATATCGCCAGTTTCTCTTTTTTTATTGATATTTATATGTAATTTGGAAGTGAGAAATAGCAGGGCTTTCAGAAAATCAGCTGTATCTGTCCACGCACCAGCTCCTACATTCTTATGTGATAAACTTTCCAAATCATTTTTAAGTTGGTTAACAGTATATCTTATGTCGTTCAAATTCCCTGTTTTTTGCTCTGAGAAGTCATCTGTAATTTTGGGTTTCAGATTACAAGAAGAAAAATCATTCCCGTGAAAGATTTTCTGGTACAGGTCATGTCTATTGAAAAACGTGATGGGGTAGCTGTTCTCCAAATCGTCCAACATGCTGTTAAACGACTGCACATGCATTTGGTACTTTTGGAACGCGATGATCTCTGCTTGCTTATCCCACATGTTCTGCTGCTTTTCATCTGCGTTTTCTTGCCTTCTTTTTGCTTCTTCCTGCTCTTTTCTAAGTTTTACATTCTGACAGATAAGAAAGATAAGTGTGAACGCGGTAAATATTGCGGCAAACCATGTTCCAAATGAGCCGAACCATGTTGCCGCTGTTGCCCACTCCTTTTTGTTATGCATTGCAATGTCAAAGGCCGAAAAAATGAGGGGCAAGTCGAGAAAAGCAAAAAACGGCAGTAAACAATAGCCAATAAGCACTCCCGCAATGCCTGCAAACAGAGAGATAAAGAAAAATCCAACATTCATCCGTATTATCCAAACCAAAATACAAAAGCCCGCGAAATCTATCATAAGTAAGGTGTTTCACATGAGAGATTTTGGGAAAAAGCTCCCACATACCGCTCAGCAGCTACTCATAACACCTGCCCCTTCCATACAGCGAAGCATGTTGGCGCATGAGTGAGAGACAAAAATTAGTTTTAGTAATGGAGGGTTTGTGCTCTGCGAGATCAGTGAAGAGCATCCCTAAATGGAAATGGGGCAAATTTGCGCCAAGCCATCCGGTCTGGTGATATGGTGGTTTTAAACCGTCCACTTCCCCTCACCCCTCCATCTGTTAAACTCCCAACAATTCTTCGCATCCGGTGGGGTGCTTACTGATGGAGCCTGCTTTTGAATATTTGGGTTGATGCGGATGCGTGTCCCGTCGCTATCAAAGAAATCCTTTACCGCGCTGCGGTGCGCACTGAAATCCTGACGACCTTTGTTGCTAACCATGCGCTGCGGTTGCCGCCGTCGCCTTACCTGAAATTTGTGCAGGTTACATCGGGCTTTGATGTGGCAGACAATGAAATTGTGCTCCGGTCGAATCCGGGGGATTTGGTGGTGACCCAGGATATCCCGCTGGCGTCAGAGGTAATTGATAAAGGCTGCACCGCGCTGAACCCTCGCGGTGAGCTGTACACCAAGGAAAATATCCGTTCTCGCCTTAATATCCGTGACTTTATGGATACTCTGCGTTCAAGCGGTGTCAATACCGGCGGGCCACCGCCGCTGGGCTCAAAAGAGAAACAACAGTTTGGTAATGAGCTGGATAAATGGATTGTTCGCGCCAAACGGGCTGCTGGCCAGAAGTAATAAGCGCTACCTCAAACGGACAAAGGTCAGCCTCGGCTGACCTTTGTTGTATCTGGCGTGGCGGTTAAGCCGGTTGGACTACGTAATAATAAATTGCGAAGAAATGGCAGACAGTGCCGCCGAGTACAAACAGGTGCCAGATCGCGTGGTTATAGGGGATTTTCTTGTTCACGTAGAAAATCACCCCAAGGGAATAGAGCAGGCCGCCGATGGTGAGCAGGATAAGACCGCCGGCCGAGAGGGATTTTGCCAGCGGGTAAATGGCGACCAGTGAGAGCAGCCCATGCCGAGGTAAGTCGCAAGGGATAACTTCTTAAACCGGTAAACAAATGCCACTTTAATGGCGATACCAATCAATGCCAGGGACCAGATAACTGCCATCAGGGTGATTGCCAGCGGCGTTCCCAGAGAGACCAGCAGGAACGGTGTGTAGGTGCCGGCGATCAGCAAATAAATGGCACAGTGGTCGAAGGTTTTCAGCGCCCGTTTTGCGTTGGCAAACGGAATGGCGTGATAGAGCGTAGAGGCGAGGTAGAGCAGGATCATACTGCCGCCGTAAATGCTCAGGCTGGTAATGGTCAGGGCATCTGCATTGTCTGAGACGGCTTTAACCAGAAGCAACACCAGGCCGGTGATACCGAAAATTACACCTAGCCCGTGGCTGATACTGTTGGCTATCTCTTCCCCAAGCGAATACCCGTCCCGCTTGATGGCTTGAGTGGTCATGGATCCCTCACATCTGTTATTTGAGTATTAACTCAGTGCAGTATGGCACACTTTAGCGAACACTTGTAAGCTGAAAATTGTAAATGTCTCTCACTAAGCTTTGATGACAGAAGGGGGGATATTCGTGGGGATTGAAACAGCAACAGGAAAAAGAAAGGGCAGCGCATGGCTACCCTTGGGATGGTGTACCGGGAAGAGATTAGTGGCTGTGGCCGTGTGACAACTCTTCTTCTGTTGCATCGCGCACTTCACGCACGGTGCCGGTAAAGGTGAGGGTTTTGCCCGCCAGTGGGTGGTTGGCATCAACCGTCACCTGATCGTTTTCTACCTTGGTAACCACTACCTGAACCTGACCTTGTGGGCCCTGCGCGGTAAATGCCATACCCGGCTCTACGTTGTCCACTCCCTGGAACGCTTCCAGTGGGACTTCCTGAACCATGTCTGGGTTGTACTCGCCGTAGCCGTCGCCCGGGGCAACTTCTACATCAAATTCATCACCGGCTTGCTTACCTTCAAGCGCTTTTTCCAGTCCAGGGATAATGTTACCTGCACCGTGAAGATATGCCAGAGGCTCTTTACCTTCAGAAGTGTCGATGATGTTGTCTGACTCATCTTTCACGGTGTAATCGATTGATACGACTTTGTTGTTTTCAATCATGTAGCCGTCCTTTGGTTCCGGCGGTGTATGTGTGCGAAAGGCACTTCTTAGGCAAAAGTGTCCGGCTCGCCCGGGGAGCAAAAATAAAAATCCAAGCTCTCGATACCAATCGGACAGTTTCCTTAGCCATTTTGACGGGTTGAAACCATCCGCTTGGTTTAACTAAATGCTAACACAGCCAAATTTCCCATCAGGTTGCAGCCGGGCATTTGTGACCTACGGCACGGAAATATTGGGAAATCAGAAGATTCCGGTGTGCTACTTAACCCTCATTTCGCTGAACTTCAAAGCGGTAGCCACCTTCTTCATCCGGGATAAAATCCAGGAAATTCCGGATGCTGGGAAGTGTGTCTGCCGTGTGGTGGGTCACGTAGAGAATCTGGGTTAACCGGGTTGAAGCCAGCAGTTCGAGTGATGACAGAATCAGGTTCCGGTTAAGGATGTCCAGCCCCTGGCAGGGTTCATCCAGCAATAGGATAGGCGGGCGTTTTATCAAAGCCCTTGCGATGATCAGAAGCCGCTGCTGGCCATAGGAGAGTTGCTTAAAGCGGGTGTTTTTGTGGCTTCCGAGCTGGAGCAAATCCAATAACGCATCAGCTTCTTTCCACTGGGGGGCGGAGGTTCGTTGATAAAGCCCAATAGAATCAAACAGGCCGGATACCACCACTTCACGGGCGGTATTGTTCACCCGGTACTGGAGGTGCAAAGACGAAGATACCATACCGATATGCTTCTTTATTTCCCACACCGATTCACCACTGCCGCGCTGGATACCGAGGAAATGAATGTCATTGCTGTAGCACTGCGGGTGATCGCCAAAAATCAGGTTTAGCAGGGTGCTTTTCCCACAGCCATTCGGTCCGCGAATCTGCCAGTGCTCGCCGTTGTTAAGCCTCCAGTTCAAGTCCCTGAAAATTTTGGCTTCAGTGTATTCCACCTTGCCGTTGTTAATACGTATGAGCGGGTCGGGGTGAGCAGCCGGTGGGTAGGCGTTAATGTGGGAGATAAGATCGGAAGCCTGGGTTTCTGCCAGGGATCGGGTATGTTCCTTGACCGGGTGCGAGTCCCACTGGTTGTAGGGGATGACCTCGCTGATCTTCTCATGGTCCAGCAAGGCAATGTGTGTTGTCCCGGTCGGGATTTCATCCTCGCGGGAGACAAATATGATCATTTGCTGGCTGGGGGAGATGTTACCAAGGAGTTCATGCAGCCAGCGTTGGTGGCTGATGTCCAACCCGGCAAAAGGGTCGTCCAGAATTAACAGGTCCGGTTGGCTGGTGATAGCCAAAGCCAGCATCAGGCGGCGGGTTTCCCCGGTAGAGAGCTGTCGGAACCCTTTGTCAGCAATTTGGTGGAGGTCAAATTCTGTCATGACCTCGTGTTTCTGATTGTCGTCTGCAATTGCGGCGTCTACAAAGTCCTTTACTGTCCTGCCGATATCAAAGCGGTCCAGCAGGTCCGTTTCGTCATTTTCCAGCTCTTCTTCCAACAGTTTGCGCTGTCGTTCCAAAGAGACGCATTCCACGCGTTGGTGCGGGTTTTTGATGGCCCCTTTTGATGGTGAGCTGTCACCGCACAGCAGATTGCTCAGCTGATTTGATGCCGTGTCATCAGCACCAAAAATAACCCATTGTTCATCGTTGTTGATGGCTGCGTTCAGTGTGAGTTTTTGACCTTCCTGGTCAGAAATTTCAATGTTTTCCAGAAAAATACACATTGTTCCCCCTCGTCCTTCCCGTACATTATTACCAATCTGACAGGGAAACATCCACGGAAAGGACGCGCTTCAGGGAGGAAACATGAGCTATATGGTTTTGGGGCTGATAATTTGGTCAGTGGTGCATTTCATTCCATCTGCTACGCCGGGTGTAAAAAAAGGAATGATTGGGCGGTTTGGTGAAAACGGGTACAAAGGCATTTTTTCACTGCTGATTGTGCTGTCTCTGGTCCTGATTGTTGTGGGTTGGCGTTCCACGGTGCCTGAATTTTACTATGCCACTTCCCCCGGTATGAGGATGGTGACGCTGGTTCTTATGATTGCAGCGTTTCTTTTGTTCGGCGCAGCCCGGACGTCATCCCGTATCAAACAGTATGTCCGTCACCCTCAACTGACCAGTGTCATTGTATGGTCTGTTGCTCACCTGATTTCAAATGGCGACAGCGGTCTTTGGTGCTGTTCGGTTGGCTGGGTGTTTGGGCGGTACTGGAAATCATCCTGATAAACCGCCGTGACGGGGAATGGAAAAAGCCCCCTGTACCCACCTGGGTGCAAGAGGCCGGGTTCACCGCTGTCAGCCTTGTGATTATGGTCGTGGTGGTTTTCCTCCACCCTTATATTGCCGGTGTGCCGCTGCGCTGATTTCAGGCAACCGCCAGGGCGAAATGCAGTGTGATCACCACCGTAGTGAGATGCAGCCTGAGACGGCTGTAACGCTGGTGCCTGCAACACATTGGTTTTCAGGTACCGTATTTCTGTGAGCAGCACGCTAAGGTATCCGAGCGGCAGCAAGAAAAGTGGATACAGCAGCGATACTGGAGCAGAAAGCAGCGCTGCCCAGCCAGAGAGGCATGCAAGGTTGCTAAGGACAAGGAGCCCGGTTCTTGTCGCATTACACTCCAGGTTGACGGACATTCCCCACAGCGCTCCTGACATAAAGCTCAGGATGACCACGCTGTAGCTGACAAATACAAACACGGGGTTGAACCCAAAGAGCATCTCGCTTTGAAACGCATGCCCCACAGCCACAACGAAAGGTATGATGCCAGCCCAGCCCAGGATGATATGCACTCGGTCTTTTATCGGGGCGTTTTGTTGGTCTGAAATTATGTCCAGTTGATCATTCATCACATATTCCGGCACGTGTTTTTCGTTACCCTACGTGACCAACATGCATTTTGATCAGTCGGGGTTAATTCTGCGTGATCCCGCACCAGGTGGAAGCACATAGTTTAACTTGTTGCAATTACACGTGTTTCATAGTGTGGTCTACACTCTGATAATAGTGTGTCAATAACGCCACACCTGTTTCATTTGTCCGTCGATTTGCATAGGACTGCCTTAGTCGTTGAAAAGGACGCAGGGGAAACCTGCCATAGCCGGTGAATTCGATGCCCAACCAGTATTACGAAAAAAATGACTTCAAAAACCAGGCGCTGCTGTTGCCCGAGTCACTACTGACCGTCAACTTCGGCAACCATTATCCCCAAATCGCTGATGACCCGAGCCTCTATCTACGGGTGTTGTCGATTTACGTTTCAGAACACAAAGGGTTTCAGGCCCGGCTCTCAGCAAGCTGCGAAAGCGGGGAATTGAAGCCGGTCAGAGAATGCATTCATGCCATTAAAGGGTCCAGCGGAACGCTGGGTATGCAACGTTTGTACGAAACAGCAGAGAAGTTTGAGCTGCAGGTAATAAATGGCATTCCGCTCAGTGAAGAGCAAAAACAGACGCTGGTGGCGTTGGTTGAGGATTCAATCAGCGATGCCGAACAGATTGTTCAGGTAAATGAAAACCAAGCCGGGAGCGTTGATCTTCTCGAGGTCCAGCGGGCGTATCCGGATGTAAAACGGGACCTGATGCACTGCTTGTCAAACTACGAAGTGATTTCAGACAAGCTGCTTTCCGAATACAAAGTAAACGGTGAAAGCGTTGTGGGTTTGCCGATTGTGAAACTGGTGATGTCAGCCATTGAGCGGTTTGATTACGACACCGCTTACAGGATTTTAAAAGAAAAAGGATAATTTATGGTTGGGGAAGTCAGTACCAAAAATGCGGTAATTTTGGTGGTCGACGACGATCCGGTAGTGTTAGCCAACGTCAGCAGCCTGCTGGCAAAAGCCGGTCACAAAGTTCTGGTGGCCAAAGATGGTGAAAAGGCCATTCAGATAGCGAAAGACAAACATCCGGATTTGATTCTCCTGGATATTCACATGCCGAGCATGTCTGGAATTGAGATTTGCAACCGGTTGAAAAGTGATGAAGCCAGCAAGCTCTGCCCGGTTATTTTCCTGACCGGCAGTGACCATGAAATCCAGGATGGGTTTAATGCCGGCGGGGTCGACTACATTCTCAAACCGTTCCGGCTGGACGAGCTGATGGCCCGGGTACACACCCACATTAAAATTGCACGGTTAATGACATCGCTGGAGGATTTCAACATCGCGCTGAAAAGCCTCAACAATACCCTGGAAGAGAAAGTGAAAGAGCGAACGCAAAAGCTCACCAGCGCAAACAACTCTCTCCGGCTTGAAATTGAACAGCGTGTTCAGTTGCAACAAAAGCTCGACTACCTTTCCCACTATGACTTCGTGACCCATATCTATAATCGCCGCTCTATGATGCTGGAAGTGCGAAAAGCCATGCAGTATCAAATGGGAGAGAATGACAGCCGGCACTATTTTATTTACCTGGATCTCGACCAGTTCAGAGTGATCAATGATTCCTTTAACCGGTCTGTCGGCGACCGGTTAATGAAAGAACTGACCAAGGTTTTGCAGGAGACATTGGACGAAGACGACGTGATTGCGCGAATGGGTGGGGACGAGTTTGGCGTCCTGACCCGGATGCCCGATATTAAAGTTGCGCTGCAGAAAACCTTCCTGCTCAAGCAGGCCGTTGAGGCGTACCGGCTGGAGCACAGCGGTGAGCTGATTAAAGCCAGTGCCAGCTATGCTGGTGGAAATCGACAATACCTTTGATGATGCCAAAGAGTTGGTGAATATCGCTGAGCGTACCTGCTTTCAGTCAAAAGATAAGGGTGGCGGCGAGATCACTGTCTATAACATGACGAAAAGCCACATTGAGAAGAATAAGCAGCAGATGCGCTGGGTCCCGGTGATTCAGAGAGCCATCGAGAATGATGACCTTTTTCTCTGTGGCCAGAAAATCATTGATATCCGCACCGGTGATGTAAAAAAAGCTGAAATGCTTGTCCGGATGCGGGGCGAAGACGGCTGTATTGTCCCACCTAATAACTTTATTCCCGTCGCGGAGCGTTTCCACCTGATTTCATCCATTGACCAGTGGGTGCTGGAGCATACGCTGGAGCAGATTAAGCAGAACAACTTCGATTACCAGCTTGCGGTCAATGTATCGGGTGAAACCATAGCCAAAACCTCTTTTGCCGATTACGCCGAGAGATTGATTCGTGAATCCGGTATTGACGCCAGCCAGGTCTGTTTCGAGATCACTGAAACATCGGTGCTGACAGATATCCGCCGCACCAATGCGTTTATTGAGCGGTTGCGCCGTTTGGGCTGCAAATTTGCGCTTGATGACTTCGGTACCGGTACATCTTCGTACGCGTATCTCAAAGAGCTTGATGTTGATGTGATCAAGATTGACGGGCTGTTTGTGAGAGATCTGGTGCAGGAAAAAATCAGCCGGATGATGGTGGAATCCGTTGTTGCCATTGCCCGGGAAACCCACCGTAAAACGGTCGCCGAATGTGTTGAGGACCAGGCTTCGCTGGATATTTTGCGTGATTTAGGCGTCGACTACGCGCAAGGGTTTTACATTCACCGGCCGGAGGAGTTACCGGCGCTGAAATCACTCTGAATGACGCACCTTGAGGTGGTTTGGGTATATCTGTACCTTACAGGGGTCATAAAGCCGGCAACCTTGCCGGCTTTCTCGTTGTATATCCAACAGAAAATGCATCACGAATAGGCAACCGACGGCAGCCAGAGTGCCAGTTGCGGCCAGAATACCAATGCCGTGAGCGCGATGAGCTGGAGGATGATAAAGGGAACGACGCCTCGGTAGATGTCAGCAAGCCTCACCCCCGGCGGGCAAACTCCTTTGAGGTAGAAAAGGGCAAACCCTACCGGCGGTGTCAGGAAGCTGGTCTGCAGCGCCATTGCCACCAACATCACAAACCATACGGTGACCGGGTCGTCTATCGCCGGGTAATCACCAATTTGAAGGTCGAGCCCGCCGACAACCGGGGTCAGCAATGGCAGGACAATCAGCGTGATTTCAATCCAGTCGAGGAAGAACCCGAGCAGGAAAATCACAAACAGGATGAACACCACAATGCCATAGGGTCCGAACGGCAGACTGGAGAAAATGTTCTCAATAAATTCGTCGCCGCCTAACTCCCTCAGGACCAGTGCAAAGCAGGATGCACCGATAAAAATGGCAAATATGTAGGCGGTAGTCTTGAAGCTGTTGTGCAGCACATCTTTGAGCACTTCAAGCGAGAATTTTTTGTAATAAATGGCAAGCAACGTGGCTCCGAAAGCCCCAACCCCGGAGGCTTCGGTCGGTGTGGCAACCCCGGTAAAAATAGAGCCCAGCACCGCGACGATCAGCAATACTGTTGGGATAATGGCCTTGAGCACTTCAGCAATAAGCCGCCAGTCTACTTTTTTCACATTATCGGGCAGGGGGATTTTCTGCGGGCTGACAATGCCGACACCCAGCAGGTAGAGAATGTATATCCCGCCAAGCAGCAGACCGGGGAACATTGCCGCCATAAAGAGATCCCCGACAGAGAGCCCTAACTGGTCAGCCATAATCACCAGCATAATGGACGGCGGTAGCAGGATTCCCAGTGTGCCGGCGGAAGCAACGGTTCCCAGCGCCAACGGCAGGTGGTAGCCCTGTTTCATCATTGCCGGCAGGGACATCATGGCAAGTAATACCACCGATGCACCAATAATACCGGTTGATGCCGCGAGGATAATGCCAATGGCGGTCACGGTGATAGCAAGCCCGCCGTGGACACGGCCAAACAGCGCCTGCATGGAGTGCATCAGGCGGTCTGCGACCCCGGATTTATCCAGCATATTTCCCATAAAAATGAACATGGGCAGCGCAACCAGTATCCAGTTGTCCATGATTTTGTAGATACGGTTAACCACCAGCCCAGCGTGGTGAAGTCGAGCCCGGTCCAGGTATCAAAGTAAAGGTCTGAATAGTAGCCGAGGAAGGCAAACCCGACGCCGACACCTGACAACACCCACGCCACTGGTATGCCGATAAACAACAGCACCAGGAAGGTGCCGAACATACCGAGGATTAGAATTTCGTTCACTTCCATTACTTCCCTCCCTGGCGGAGCACCGCGATGGACCGGATTAGTCGTGACAAGCTGGTAAAGCCGAGCAGTATCATGCTGGCCGGAATGGCGGATTTGATCAGCCATCGCCAGGGCAGACCGGACGGTGAGTTGGAGCGCTCGGACACCCGCCAGGATTCATAAACAAAATCGAGGGAGTGAATAAAAACCACATAGAAGAAAGGCCACAAGAGAAAAAGAACGGTAAAGATTTCAATGGCGGCTTTTACCCTGGCGGGGAAGCGGTGGTAGAAGATATCTACCCGCACATTTGCCCCGTAAACTTCGGCATAGGAGAGGCCGAACAGAACCCCTACGGCGTACAGGTGCCATTGCAATTCTTCGAGGGCGATCTGCCCGTTATCAAATACCTTTCGCAGAATGACTTGCAGCAGGATGACAAGCACCAGAAAGAAGTAACTCCATGCCAGGGTGCGCCCTATCATCTTGACCATGTTGTCAATGCTGTCAGCAAAAGGTACGGACGGCGAATTCAGTTCCGTCATTAACTGCCTCCGGAAACAGTGCGGGCAGCCCCTTTCAGGGCCGCCCGGGAAGTGGTATTAGTTTCGTGGAAGGAAGCCTTTGCTTGCCCAGACGCTGTAGTTTTCACGGAACTCGGAGAAGTCTGTCCACACTTTGGAGAAGAATGGGTCTTTCTTCTGCTCTTCAACCACTTCAAGCCATGCGTTGCGGTAAACATCGAGCATGTCGTCGCTCCAGTACATGTGCTTGACGCCATTTTCTGCGGATTTCTTCATGGCGGAAAACTGCATGGATTCGCCTTCGGCAATGGAATAGGTCATGGAAGCCATACACACGGTTTCGATGCCGGTTTGCTGGGCGTTGTCCATCTTGTTCCAGGTGTCTTTGTTGATCAGGAGCTCAAAGACAGTCGACTGCTGGTGCCAGCCCGGGAAGTAGTTGTATTTGACTATCTTGTCGAAACCCAGGCGTGCATCAATTGCCGGTTGGGAAAACTCGGAGGCATCAATTGCTCCTTTTTCCAGAGCGCCGAAGATTTCACCACCGGGCAACTGCACGGTACCAACGCCCAGTTTCTCCATGACCTGACCCCCGAGACCAAAGAATCGCATGGTCATGCCCTTGAGGTCGTCTTTGTTTTCAATTGGTTTTTTAAACCAACCGGAGGTTTCCGGGGAAATAATGGCGCACGGAACCACTTTGACGTTGTAGCCGGCCTGGTCATACATTTCCTGGTAGAGCTTGAGGCCATTACCGAAATACATCCACGCCATGTATTCCGGGGCTTCCGGCCCGAAAGGGACGGCAGAAAAAAGTGGTGCGGCGGGCATTTTACCCTGCCAGTAACCGGCAGTGGCGTAGCCGGAATTTACCTTGCCGGAAGAGACGGCATCGAGGATTTCTAGCGGTGCCACCAATTTGCCCGGCTCATAAACTTTCATCTTGATGGTGTTGCCGGTCACGGTGGTAATGCGTTCAGAAACCCATTTAATCGGGGTGCCCAGTGCCGGAAGGTGCGTGCCGAAAGCGATAGGGGTTTTCAAAAGGATTTTGTCCGCCGCGGTTGCGGTGACAGAGACACAGGCCAGCACGGCAGCTGCAGCCAACTTCATCTTCGGTTTCATGTATCCACTCCTTGGTTAGTGTTGGATATCAGGCAGACAGCGAAGCTGAAGGGGTGATTTAAACACGTTGACACAGTTCCCTTCAGAGAACGTTATCTAACCGCTGTGTTTATGTTACATTCCGTTAACATCTGCATGTATTAGGTATAGCGCGTACGTTTTGTACGCAGTAATACGTAACCGGGGAATGATAGCGTGATAAAGGTCTCACTAAATCCGGACGCTAAATTCAAATACCAGATCCTGACGCTGGCGGTTGCCCCTTTGCTGATCATGTTTACCCTTGTCATCGGCTGATTTACTACCAGTCCGGCAAACTTACCGCAGAAGAAGCCCAGCTCATCAGGCGTGAAACACTGGCGAGTAAAAAACAGGAACTGTTGAAGTACCTGGAACTGGCGCGAAAGACCATTGCCCCGATATACGACAACGCATCGGTAGATGATGACGATGCGAAACAGCAGGTTGTTGCGATCCTTAATAACCTGACGTTCGGCGATGACGGTTACTTTTTTGCCTACACTTATGACGGCACAAACCTGGTGCTGCCGTACCAACAGGAATTACTGGGTCAAAACCTCTGGGACGTTGAAGACTACCGGGGTTTCAAGCTGCTCCAGGCGTTGATTGAGCAAGCGAAAGAAGGTGGCGGTTTTGTGACCTATTATTGGCATAAGCTTCCCGGCAGGAACCGGTCGAAAAGCTCAGCTACGCTATAGGTTTAGACAAATGGGGCTGGATGGTCGGCACCGGTGTGTACCTCGATGATGTTGAGAAGCAAACGGCAAATATCAATAACAAAATTGAGGCGACAATCAGCAAGACCTTCCTTGGGCTGGCGCTGACGCTGGTGGTGACTCTGGGTGTGCTGGCGAGCTTTGCTACGTCTATCCACCTTGGTGAGCGGCAACTTGCCAACAGCAAGCTCCAACGGCTGAACAGACGGATTATTGAGTCGCAGGAAGAAGAACGAAACCGGGTTGCCCGAGAACTTCATGACGGCATTAACCAGATTTTGGTATCAGCGAAATTCCGGCTAGACAGCATAGAAGAAGCCCGGGAAGAGGAAGAGCGAACCGGGCATATTGAAAAAGGCAGACAGGCCATTGCGCTGGCTGTCCGGGAGTTACGGCGTATTTCCCGGGATCTGCGGCCGACGATTCTTGATGACCTGGGATTGCTGGTGGCATTGGAATCTCTGGCGAAAGACGTGTCTGAACGGTCAGGTGTGGAGGTGCTGTTTGAACATCATATCAGCCCAAACCTCCTGACATCCGAACAAGAGCTGACGCTGTACCGTGTTGCTCAGGAAGCGTTGCACAATGCAGAGAAATATTCAGGGGCGGCGGCAATCGACATGATTTTGCAGCAGGAAGCAAAGACGTCATGCTGACCATTGCCGATGACGGAACAGGTATTCGAAAACGCCGGGGTGCGTCTCCTGATGGGGAGGCGTCGATGGGCCTGAGAAATATGCGGGAACGGGTGGAATATCTCCAAGGGCGGTTTTTGGTAAACAGCAGCCAGGGTGAGGGAACGGAAATACGCGTGGTTCTGCCGGTTATAGCGGCTGCCAACGTGTAAACAGGGACAGGTTGGTCTGGGAAGGGGGGAATTATGATACGGCTGGTATTAGCTGATGATCACTTGTTGTTGCAGGACGGTTTGGTAGACCGGCTTCAACGACAACCGCTTTTCGAAATTGTCGGCACAGCCAGTGATGGGGAAACGGCATGTGAATTGGCGGTGACGCTTCAGCCTCACGTTCTGCTCACTGATATTACGATGCCGGGGATGAACGGCATTGATGTGCTGAAAACCCTCCGTCGTGAAGCACCGGAGGTAAAAGTGGTGATGCTTAGCATGCACAGCAATAAAGAATACATTCTTGCTGCCATGCATGCCGGTGCCAGCGGATACCTCCTAAAAGAGATTTCTTCTATGGAGTTGGTGCGCGCCTTGAGGTGATTGCCTCCGGGGGAACCTATTTCAGCTCAGGCGTCTCGCAGACATTGATGGAAAGTGTTGATGATCTGGAACGCAAAGAGAGCCAGCTTGATAACCAGCCCACACCGCGAGAGCGGGACGTGCTGATTCTGATTGCCAACGGAGCCTGCAACAAAACCATTGCGCGCGAATTGAACATCAGCGTCCGGACAGTAGAAACCCACCGGATGCGGGTAAAGAAAAAGCTCGGCGTTACATCGACGGCCGGGCTGGTGAAATACGCCCTTGAACAGGGGTGGGTGCAACAGGACGACAGCCAGAAGGAGAGCGTATGAGCGCGGGAAAGCACGTTTTCATTACCGGTGGTGCAAGTGGGATAGGGTTGGCGATAGGAAAATATTTTGCCACTAAAGGTTACGTTGTCACATTGTCTGATGTGAATGGGGACACCCTGGCGGGCGCTGCCCGTTCATTAGAGGGTGAGGGGATAAGGGTCAATTGCCATGTGATGGACGTAACCAACCAGTCCCAGGTGGATGCTCTGCCGGAACAGATGGAAACGCCGATCGATATCCTCATCAACAATGCCGGGATTCAACATGTCTCACCGTTGGAGGACTTTCCTGAAGACCGCTGGAAGTTACTGATTGATATTATGCTGACAGCACCTGCGATGCTCACCCGGGCGCTGTTGCCATCCATGCGACAGCGCGGTTACGGACGCATCATCAATGTTGGCTCTATCCATAGTCTGGTAGCGTCACCCTACAAGTCTGCCTACGTAGCTGCCAAGCACGGCCTGCTGGGGTTTGCCAAGACGGTTGCACTTGAGACAGGGGATACTGATATCACTATCAACACGCTTTGCCCATCGTATGTTCTGACGCCGTTGGTTGAAAACCAGATTGCTGATCAAGCCCGGACAAACGGGATATCGGAAGATGAAGTGGTAAAAGACATCATGCTGGCTCCCATGCCCAAAAAAGCCTTCATCCAGTTTGAGGAACTTGCTGAAACAGCGCTGTTTCTTGCATCGCCACAGGCCCGGAATATCACTGCGCAAGCGATCGTCATTGATGGAGGCTGGACTGCTCGTTAATTAGCCTGTCTTTAAAGTGAGACACATGCCTCAATAGTTGGAGACATCTCAAAGGCTTATCTATACTCAATGATGCGGATAGGAGGATTTGCATGGAGTGTAGACAAGCTGTTTGGAATAACGAGTCCGGTTGGGAAGCTTTTGAGGCACTTGCTGCGCTGGATTCCTCGCAAAGCCTTGTTGTTGTTTTTGGCATTCAGGCCCGGCCTGAATTCCTTTCTGCCTACCGGCAATTGCAATCCGCGATGCCACAAAGCCAGATTGTTGGCTGCTCAACAGCCGGGGAAATCAGGACCGGCGATATCCTCGTTATTGAACAAAGCATTGTCGCAACCGTCCTGAAATTCGACTCAACCCAAATTAAGGTCGAAATGCCTGCCAGTTACCTATGAAAAATCATTTTGGTGCGGTGAAAACCTGGGTTCGCGTATACACGACGAAAACCTGAAGCTGGTCATGGTGCTGGGGGACGGCACCAATATCGAGGGAAGCCAGTTTTCCTATGGTCTTAACTCGGTGTTACCCGATGGTGTACCGGTTATCGGCGGTCTTGCCGGCGACTACAAAAGGTGGGAAGAGACTTTCACTTTGTTCGATAACAAACTCAGCTCCGGGCATGCCATTGCGGTTGGATTCTACGGAGATGCCCTGGATGTGGGGTTTGGCATCGGTGGCGGCTGGCTGGCGTTTGGGCCGGAAAGAACGGTGACCTACTCTGAGGGTACCCGGGTGTATGAAATTGATTACCAACCCGCGTTTGCACTTTACAAAAAATACCTCGGGGATCTTGCGAATGAGTTGCCGGGCATTGGTTATAACTTTCCCATTCAGGTGGCGTTGCCAGACTGTGAGCAAAAAGTCATTCGCAGCCTTATTGGCATCAATGATGATGATTCCAGTATCACCTACGCAGGTGCCGTACCGGAGGGGGCCAAGGTCCATCTAATGATGAGCAATTTACAGTCTCTGATTGATGGCGCGCAAGCCGCGGCAGAGTCGTGTGGACCGAACTCCCAACCAGATGTTGCCATACTGGTGAGTTGCGTGGGCAGGCGGACTTTACTTGAACAACTGATAGATGAAGAAGTTGACGCTGTGTCTCAGGTGCTGGGCGAAAACACCCTGATTGCGGGATTTTACTCTTATGGGGAATTCTCCCCGTCCGGAGAATGCCTGAATTGCCTGCACCACAACCAGACTATGACAATTACAACGTTGAAAGAGGGATAAGATGCATAAGTTGCTAAAACGGCAACTCATTAAAATATTTGGTGAAGCTGAAGTGAATGATGTCCGGGTCCAGGCTTTTCTGGACTTGGTGACCCGTGCATACAAAACCTATGAGCGCAATGAACACCTTCTGCGCAGGGCAATGAGTATCAGCACAGAAGAGCTCAAGGAGCGGAATGTCTCTTTGGACATGCTGCTTTCTGCCTTTCCGGATAGCACTGGTATTTTTAACGACAGTGATTTTCTCCTCGAATTCCGTTGTGGCGCCGGTTTTGAGCGTTTTGAAGACGATGAGTTTTCGCGTCATCAGCCTGACACTTTGCCCTTCGTTGCCGATGCCAGAGTCTTTGCTGCCAGGTTATCTGATGCAAGGAAAACGCAGGAAATTACGACCTTTGAGTACTTGTTGAAAAATGGTGGGGAGCCTCAATACATCGAAGCAAGGATGACCCCCTTGATGGGATGAAAGTGTTGGTGATATTTCGCGACGTCACTGAGCGAAGAGTGGTGGAAAAACTTCGTAAGGAGGCGTTGATGAAGTCCCGTCGCCGTCAACAACAGCTCCGCTATATGGTGCATGTTGCCCCCGTTGGTATCATCATCGCGGATTCTGCCGGTGCGATCACTATGATCAACAGTTACGCGCAGGAAAAATTCCATCTGGATAAGAACAAAGTCATTGGTGAATGTGTTCATACCTTGTTTGAACAGAGCAGCCAGAAAGATTATATCGCCGTGCGTAATCTTGCCCTTTCCCAAGAGTTAGGAGGTGTACGTGAAAAACGCTTTGATGGGCACTTAATCAGTTCTGACGGAAGCAGCTTTTTCGTTGACGTTGGCGTCGCCTCTATCGATATAGATGATGACCGGATACTTGCCCATGTGATTGGCGACATCACAGAGCGGAAAAACATGGAAGAAGAATTGAGGCGTCTGGCTTCCGTCGATCCCCTGACAGGGGCGCTTAACCGACGCGAGTTTACCGGGCTGGTTGAGAAATTGCTTATCCAGAGGAAGTTCGGCGATCAACCGTTGGCGCTGTTGATGATGGATATTGATCACTTCAAACGCATCAACGACAACTATGGGCATCTCGTGGGTGACGATACCCTGCGAGAGTTTGTTAAGACTGTCTCTGGTCAGCTACGCAGCAACGATATTATGGGGCGGTTTGGTGGTGAGGAGTTTATTGTCGCCCTTCCGAATACCGACCCGGCAAGCGCGAAGAAAATTGCTGAACGGATAAGAATGATGGTGCGGGATACCGCCATTGAAACCTCAAGCGGGGATGTGTGGTGTACGGTCAGCATCGGTATATCCTGTTGCCCGAGCCACGGACGGAATATGGACGAGTTAGTGCGCGTGGCGGATGAGGCCCTGTACCAATGTAAGCGCCGTGGGCGCGATCAGGTTCTGCTCTGCCCTATGTCCTTGCATGGAAATGAGCAGGCCATGTAGGTTTGGGTGGTAATAATGTAACTTTCTATGAATTTCGCTGGTGTGCCGGGAGTCAACAGTGTGTTGTTTTCTGTTTCGGCGTTTTTAACCTGCTGTCATCTGCGACTCTGGCTGTTCATATATAACTTTCGTGAATGCAAAATCCTAGGTTAAAATAATACTTATCAGCTTATTTAACACAATAAATATAGAATTAAAAAATACGGTTATTTAATGTTCAGTTGTGTCAGTGTGGTGTCATTTTAATCAAAATTCGATTCTCAATATTCCGCTTTATTTTTATAATTCCGCTCCCTAACTTTTTTAGTTCATTGCTCATGAAAAAATTCACTTTGAAATGTATCGCTGCGGCGGTAATGGTAACTTCCCTGTCAGGTTGTATGGGTTCTATGGGTCTGAGCGGTCTGGTCACCAAGGCCAACCTGTCTGCTGTTGACAACCGTTACGGTCGTGCTGGCCTGTATATGCTGATGAGCCCGGTTTACGGTATTGCGGCAACCGCCGACCTGTTTATCTTTAACAGTATTGAATTCTGGACGGGCAAAAACCCAATTACCGGTAAGTCACCTGCGCTGGTGGATATGCCTGTTAACGCGGTATTCAAAGTAAACGACAAGCTGGACAAAGATCTGACCAAAGCGCCGCTGGCGAATGTGATGCATCAGGACATCAAATCTGCGCAGATGCAGCAGATCGATGCAAACACTCTGGAAATGACCGTGGCCTACAACGACGGCTCTAACAAAGTGCTGCGCGGTGAAAAAGCCGGAGAGATGGTGAATTTCTACCTGGACGGCCAATTCGTTTCTGCAGTTAGCATTGATGAGCTGAACCAGTATGCGTCAATGAAGGCTTAATTTGCCGTCATTGAATAAAAAGGCGCTTTTTCAGGCGCCTTTTTTTATATTTGAGCTAAATCTCAGAGTCTGTATTTATTTATATATTTGACCTGTTGAGTCAAATATTAAGCCTTTTTCGGCTCCAGTGTGAGTGAATACAAACTTGAGCCGACAAGGTCTTTCAGCGTAACCGTCAACGCCTCAGATTCACCGTCAATATCAACCTGGCCAAAGAACTGTAACCCTGCTGACGGCGGGAGGTTCACTTTTCCACCTTCCGGGTGTTTGCTGAACAGCACCTGAGGACCAAAGGTGTTGTCCATGTCGTTTGGACCGAACGTCCCGGCATTGAGAGGGCCGGATACAAATTCGTAGAACGGCAGGAAGTCCTGATACTGAGCCTTGTTCGGATCATAGTAGTGTGCGGCAGTGTAGTGGACATCAGCCGTGAGCCAAACCACGTTCTGGATGTTGTTGATCTTGATGAACGAGAGCAGTTCCACGATATCAAACTCCCGGCCCTTTGGCGCACCGTCACCGTTGGCCAGGTTCTCGAAGGTCGATTTGGTTTTCCAGTCGTCGTAGACCACCATGCCCACAGGCATGTCAGAGGCGATGACTTTCCACGTAGCGTTTGATGCCAGCAGTTGCTGCTTGAGCCAGCGAAGCTGTTGCTTACCCAAAAACTGGGTGGCTTCAGACGGTTCGCTTTGATCGTTCTTGCCATTGTCTGCGCGGTACGAGCGCATATCGATGGCAAACACATCCAGCGATGGGCCGTAGTGGAACTTCCGGTAAATACGTTGCGGATCGGTCACTGAGCGGCGGATAGGGCTGTATTCAAAGAAGGCTTCACGGGCGCGGGCAGACAGAAGGGCAACGCTGCTTTCGTTCTGGTAACGGGGATCGTTAAGCACCTCCGCCGGGTACCAGTTATTGACGGTTTCATGGTCATCCCACTGGACAATCATCGGCACTTCAGCATTGAAAGCGCGCACATTCTTGTCCATCAGGTTGTAGGCAAAGTTGCCGCGAAACTCTTTGAGGGTTTCCGCAACCTTGCTCTTTTCTTCCGTCATGACATTCTTCCACACCTCGCCATTACCCATATCAACTTCTGCTTTCATCGGGCCGTCAGCGTAGATGGTATCGCCACAGTGGATAAAGAAATCCGGCTTGGTCTGGCGCATGGTTTCGTATATGCGCATGCCGCCCCACTCTTCATTGATCCCCCAGCCTTGCCCGGCAGTGTCGCCGGACCACAGGAAACGGATATTAGTGCGGACTGCCGGTGGCGTGGCAAAGCTGCCGACAGCGGGCTCGCCCCACGTTTGCCAGTCTTCCAATGACTGGTAACGAATTCGGTAGTGTACAGTCTGGCCGGATGGCAGCCCGGTCAGGTTGAGTTTACTGGTGAAGTCGCTGTTACTGATGGCATTTGGCCCCTGTACGGTGACCGAATTTCTGAATTCCGGGTTGGTTGCAACATCGACCACATTTGTGCCGGTTTGTCACTGCGGGACCAGACGACAGCCTCTCCCTGTGTAATGTCACCACTCATCACACCATAGGGTGTGGTTGGGCGGTGTTTTCCGCTGCGTGCAAATGCCGGTGCAAAACCGCCGAGAAACAGCGTACCCGCAGCTGCGGTGGAGCCCAGCACGAACTGACGGCGATTAACGCCGGACTTATCCTCATTGCTCATAACATCCTCACTGCTTTTTGATTGATTGACTATTGTTATCGGCCAAGCAATACAACAGGGTGATCGCACTGTGATTGAAGCATGACATATCCATGACGGGTTGAAGAACCAACAGCTGGCAGTCTCACAAAACAGGCATCTCTTCCTTGTTAAATTATTAAATGCAAATCATTATCATTAACAGAGTGTGTTGTTTTAACCGGGAGGGCGAGATGCAGACACGATCAGATACCCAAAACTACACGGTGGAATGGTTACGGGACGCAGTGCGTTACGGGCGTTTTGCTGATGAACCAAAGCTCTTGCAACTCTGGATGCTGAAGGAGCAGGAACTGACGTCAAGTTGCCATTGCAGAGGGACGAACTGGAAGTGCTGTGCTGATGAGCTGACAGTATTGCTCGATACTATCTGCGATGATCTGGTTCCGACACGCTGGCGAACACAGTGTGTTGAAGCTATCAACCTGCCCCTTTACCGTTTGCAACGATTGGTACAAACAGACGCAGAATATGAGGCGCTCAGGCATTATTTCAGGAAAGTAAAATCGTTGACTGATTTTCACCGGGATACCGCAGTGAACTGAGGCGCAATAGAAGGATGACTGACCATGAGTGAAACCAGAATTGAACGTGACAGCATGGGTGAACTGGCTGTTCCCGCCAATGCACTGTATGGCGCCCAGACCCAGCGCGCTGTTGAGAACTTCCCTGTCAGCGGGCAAACCATGCCGGAGAGCTTTATCCGCGCGTTACTCCTGGTAAAAGCCTCCGCTGCAAGGGCCAATGTAAAACTGGGCCTGATTAAGCCGGATATGGGGGAAGCCATTATTTCTGCGGTTGAATCCCTGATTGTCGATGAAGCCATGATGGAACATTTCCCGGTGGATATTTTCCAGACCGGCTCCGGCACCAGTTCTAACATGAATGCCAATGAAGTGCTTGCTACTCTGGCAACAAAGAACCTGGGTTCGACAGTCAGTGCGAACGATCATGTTAACTTCGGGCAGAGCAGCAATGACGTTATCCCGACAGCGATTCATGTTAGTGCGGCGATTGGCGTTGCTGGACACCTGATCCCGGCACTTCAGCATCTGGTCAACGTTATCCGTGACAAAGCACAAGAGGTGGATCAGTACGTGAAAACCGGGCGAACTCACCTGATGGATGCCATGCCGGTGCGTATGAGCCAAAGCCTTGAGACATGGGCGAGCCAGTTGGAAGCCAATCTGGTGCAGCTCGGCGGGCAACTTCAGCAGATTTCGCAGCTCCCGCAAGGTGGAACTGCGGTTGGAACCGGCGTCAATGCCCACCCGGATTTTGCTGATGAGTTCAACCGGCAATTAAGCGAGCTGACGGGAATCACCTTCCGGAAAGCCCCTAACCTGTTTACGTATATTGCCAGTCAGGATGCTGCGGTATCACTTTCCGGCCAGCTCAAAACCGTGGCTGTCAGCCTGATGAAGATTGCCAATGACCTGCGCTGGATGAATTCCGGCCCTTTGGCCGGGTTGGGAGAAATCGAGCTCCCTGCGCTGCAGCCCGGATCTTCTATTATGCCGGGTAAGGTGAACCCGGTGATTCCTGAAGCAACCGCCATGGTAGCCGCCCAGGTAATCGGTAATGACGCGGCGATTACCGTTGGTGGACAGTCCGGCAACTTTGAACTTAACGTCATGTTGCCGATGATTGCAGCCAACCTGAACAGCAGTATCGAGTTGCTGTCGAATGTTGCGCCGCTTCTGGCAGACAAAGCCATTGCTGGTTTTGTTGTTAGGGAAGAGAAGTTGAACGAGGCGCTGGCCCGCAATCCGATTTTGGTGACTGCCCTGAACCCGGTGATTGGTTACCTGAAGGCGGCTGAGATAGCCAAGCAGGCATATAAAGAGGGCAGACCGGTGATTGATGTTGCGGCAGAAAATACCGACCTGACAGTTGAAGAGCTTGAAGCCTTGTTAGATCCGGCCAAGCTGACCCTTGGAGGTTTGTAAGCACGGCTTGTAAGAAAGGTTGGTAAGAGAATGCTAAAGGAAGCAGGTGTTAACCTGCTTTCCTGGTTTCTCTCGTTTCCGGTTAGCCGGAGACCTTGCTTCTCAAGCGCTGGGCATAAATCAGCGAAATAACCGACAGTACGATAAAGCCAAGGGCAATAGTTGGTGAACAGTGGCATTAAAGAGTGCTCTGTTGAGATCATTTTACGGAGGTTGCCTTCCAGCAACGGCCCGATAATCAACCCCAATACCAGTGGTGGCAACGGGTAATTCAGTTTATCCAATACGTACCGAGTATGCCAAACGCACCCATAATCAGGATGGACGTTGTGGAGTAATTCAGCGAATAAACGCCGAATACACACATCAATAGGACAACCGGGTTCAGGACGTATTTCGGGACATCCACAATTTTGACCAGCAAACGCCCGCCCGTCATCAGAATAAGCACCATCAGCAAACTGCTGACAAAGAGCGCGAAGTAGATGGCGTACAAGACATCGGCATTGTTCAAAAACAGGAACGGGCCGGGTTCCAGACCGTGCAACATAAGCCCGCCAAGCAGTACTGCTGACGTCGGATCCCCCGGAATACCGAGTGTCAGGCAATAATCAGACCGCCACCAATGGTGGCGTTATTTGCCGTTTCTGAGGCAATCAGGCCTTCAACCGAACCTTTGCCGAATTTCGTCGGCGCTTTAGAGGCCGCACGCGCCTGAGCATAAGCAATCATCGCCGCCGGGCCGCCTCCGAGTGCAGGCATTACACCCACAACCGTCCCGATGACACCAGACCGGGCATAATTGAGCTTGTTGGCGAATATATCCTTAAAACTTGGTAAGAACGTAGAATTGTCCTTGGACTCTTCAACGCTTACTGGTTTCGGTGAGGGTGGCTGGTTGGTCTTGAGTTTCATCAATTGGGATACAGCGAACAAACCAATCAGTGCAGGCAGCAGAGGAAACCCGGATTCAAGGCTTCCATCCCGAATGTGAAACGGGGAAGCCCGTCTTCAGACGTGATGCCGACAGTTGCCAGTAACATACCCAACATTGCAGCGGTGAGCCCTTTGTTGACCGAGCGACCGGTGACAGCTGATACCGCAGTCATGGCAAAAATACAGACTGCCGTATACTCAGCGAAATGGAACTTCAGTGCGAATTCTGCAAGCAACGGCGCACCGATAACCAGGAATATGCCCCCGATACAGGTCCCGACGCAACTTGCGACGGCAGCGTTTCCAATTGCCCTGGCTGCTTGCCCCTGTTGGGCTAGCGGGAAGCCGTCAAGCAGGGTTGCCATGGATGCGGGTGTACCAGGAAGCCGGAGCAAAATGGCACTGACAGCACCGCCGGACATGCCTCCCACATAAACGGCAGTCAATATGCTGAATGCTTCGCCCGGGGTGAGGTGGTATGTCAGCGGAATCAACAGAGCGACAGCCAGTGTGGGGCCAAGGCCCGGCATAACACCAACAACAAGCCCGCCCAACACCCCAAGGAAAAGCATAGTAATGGTAAAAGGATCAAGGAGTGACTGGAATGAACTGGAAATTACCCCAAAGTCGAGACTATACATTTTGCAGACCCTCCAATAAACCAAGAGGAAGTTGAAGACTTACTCCCAGTTCAAAAACAACGTAGACCCATAACGTTGCCAAAACAGAAGTGACGAAAGATTTAATAAAAAATTGTTTATCAAACCCTGACCACCACAATGCCAATATCATGAGTGCGGGTGGAGTTAATAAATAAAACCCGACTGTTTCTAAAAGAAAACTGTACAGGCACAAAAAAGCGATAACGAAAAAGTCGGAGAGTGGCCACTCGACGCTGAAACATTCAGAGGTATTTCGATATTTCGTAAAGAGGTTTTGTATTGCGAGCATAGCCAGAATAATAATAATTACACGAGGCCATGCAGCCATTCCCATAGGATCCCATTGTATGTCAGGAAGATAGAAGCTGCGTGTGAATAAAATTACACATACAGCAACAATCACTAAGGAAAATAGCCCATCAGAATCGAGTCGTTTAATCGGTGTTTTTTCTGATTTATTTCCTGCGGTATGAGAATGACCTGACTTGTATTTCAACATGATGCTCAACCTTAAAACTGAGAGGCGGAGTTGAACGTCAACTCCACCTCTTTTTTCCACGATCAGAGGATGATCATTTTATTTTTTGAAGCCCAGATCTTTTGCAAGGAAAATGACAGACTCTTCAACGCTGTTGATAACGTTTTGGAATTCCTCTCCTTTAGAGTAAGACCACAGGAAGCTCATACCCGCCAGCTCTTTTTGGTAGGCTTCATTGTCACCCAGCTCAGCGAATGCCTTTTGCAGCACTGCGATACGATCTTCTGAGGTTCCTTTTGGCACGCCCATGCCGTAAAACAGCTGGTAGACAACATCGAAGCCAAGCTCTTTCGCCGTTGGGATATCGCTCAGAAACGGAAGACGCTCTTCAGACATCACGGCCAGCACTTTCAGGCTGCCGTCTTTGTGGCCCGCTGCTACACCGTTAATTGGCTGGATGAACGAATCAATGTGGCCTCCCAGTGCCGCTGCCTTGCGAGAGCCGCCATCACCGGTGTTAACCAACTTGAACTTCGCACCTGATGCGCTTTCCGCTTCGGCAGCAGCAAATTGCGCTGGCGAACCTACAGACATACCGATGGAGATTTCTCCCGGTGCTTTTTTAGCGGCATCAACCAGCTCAGCGAAGTCGTTGTATTTACCGCCTTTGCCTTTACCAGTCACCGTCAGAGATACGAAGCCAAGGTTTGCTACCGGCGTGAAGTCATGCACACCTACCTGGCTGGCACCAATTTCTTGCCTGACCATCATAGAGTTGGTCAGGGGGGCAATGGTGTAGCCGTCTGCTTTTGCTTTCTTTACCTGTGTCCAACCGATGCTGCCACCAGCACCCGGAACATTTTTGACAACAATTTTCTGACCCAAATGCGTTTCAAGGTGCTTAGCAGTTACACGCATTAAGACGTCGGTAGAACCTCCGGGGCCATAAGGGACGACAATCGTTACAGGACGGGTAGGGTAGTCGGCTGCTACGGCAGAGACGCCTGGCAACGCTATCGCAAGTGAACACACAATCGTTTTAAGAAGTTTCATAGCTGTCCTTTGCATCTTTCTTTCAGTTGTTTTGGAGTAAGAGGTGAAAGAGTGAACACATTCGTCAGTTCACGAATGCCATACTGGTGCAGGTCTTGTTATGTTGTCAAACAACTATTACTAATTATCATATCTTGATCAAATATTTATATAAGAAATCAATTGAATAAAATAAAAGGTGGTCTTTTTAAAATGCTGAAATTATTGGATTTAATGAAATGCTTGGAACCGTGTATATCACGTCGGCACAAATCAATTGATATCTGGATACGTGCATTGCGCCCTTTCAAGATGTAAATATATGTTAATTTTAGTTGTGGCAATTACCGCTGTCTCATAGGATAAATAATAACCGGTGACGAATGCTGTGATGGCAGGAACTCCCTGGAATTCAATCGAAAGCTACGTGGTATCGCTCAAAAGATAGAGGTCCAGCCGTGAAAATAGCAGAAATCAGAACCTTGCTGATGCAAGCACCCCTTGCAAAAGAAACCGCTTGGGGAGGTGAACTTCAGCCCTCCGCCAGCCAGATATCCGGCAGCCGAAACTGGCTGTTTGTCGAAATTGTTACTGAATGCGGACAGTCTGGTATCGGAGAATGCAGCGGCTGGCCGAGGGTGGTAGAAAGGGCTGTGGCCGACCTGGCTGACTTGCTTATTGGGGACGATGTGTTCCAGTCAGAACGAATCTGGCAAAAAATGTTAAATGCCATGATGGGCCATGGACAAACGGGGACTGTCGGATTCGGTGCGATGACAGGGGTTGATATGGCACTGTGGGATTTAAAAGGAAAAGCACTTAACACGCCTGTTTACAACCTTTTGGGCGGTAAAATCCGCGACCAAGTAAAAGTATATGTTCATGCCGGATCTCCTGAATCTGCTGTTAAGGCCGTAAAGAGTGGGTTCAACATTATTAAACTTGGTGGCATCAAAAATATTGTTTCAAAAACAGAAGCAGTCCGGCAAGCCGTGGGTAATGACGTCGATATCGCCGTAGATTTACATGGCCCGGCATGGCTGACTCCCAAAGATGCCATTAGTGTTGGCCGCGCACTGGAAGAATACGGACTTCTGTTTCTGGAAGACCCGGTCGCTCCGGAGAGCCCGGAAGGGCTGCGTGCTGTGGGGCAAAGTGTCAACATCCCTCTGGCGGCCGGTGAGCGGAAAGGGGGTATCTGGAGCTACAAAGAATTGCTGTCATTGGGGGTGAATGTACTCCAGCCGGATACCGGGCGTTGTGGCGGTATCACCCAGATGAAAAAGATTGCCACATTGGCAGAAGCAGAGTTTGCGACCGTTGCACCACATGCCGGAAGCCTGGGGCCGGTGGGGGAATATGCGGCGCTTCATGTGATGGCGAACATTCCAAACTGTCTCTCTATGGAGCGGTTTCAGCGTGACTGTGACCTGAAAGAGCAGATTATCGACTACCCGATTGACGTTGTTGACGGGAAATTGGTTGTGCCTGACCGGCCGGGGCTTGGCGTCACTATCAATAAAGATTTGGTCAGCAAATACCCGAGCCGGAAGAATGTGGGAATTCCCGGCAGCCTGAATCCGGGGATTATGAAGATGGTACGTTTTATGAGCATGTCTATTTCCAGCCTAAATACTCCCGGGCGGCGTTTCTACGCACCCGCCTAAAGTCAAAATAATTCGCGTCATTGCGTACGCAAAAATTTTTTCAGGTGCGACTCGGTCGTGAGTCGCACCGTCTGGCAATAAGCCTTTTAATTCCGGTGAAAACTCAACGATTTCGTATGAAGAGAGAGTGTCATGACAGTAAAAGGATGTATGTTGATTGGCTCAAACGAGGTTTGGGGGCAGCAACAGAGTTTTAATGCGGTTAACCCTTCAACCAGCAATGAAATTGAGCCTCTTTTGGGGGGGCAACCAGTGAGGATGTCGATCGGGCTTGCGAACTGGCGAGAGAAGCATTCGACAGCTACCGCCACACTAACCTGGAACAACGCGCTCAATTTCTTGAAGAAATAGCCAGGGAACTGGCTCTGCTGAGTGACGAACTCATTACTCGTGCGAATGAGGAAACCGGGCTTCCTCTAGCCCGGCTGGAAGGTGAACGGGCGAGGACTATCGGCCAATTACGGATGTTTGCGGAACTTATCAGGGAAGGAAGCTGGCTTGGGGTAAGGGTTGATTCAGCGATTCCGGACAGAAAACCTCTCCCTCGCTCCGATTTGCGAATGCAGTATATTCCGGTTGGACCGGTCGCTGTATTTGGCGCGAGCAATTTTCCGTTGGCGTTTTCTGTTGCCGGTGGTGATACCGCTTCGGCTTTCGCTGCCGGAGCGCCGGTTGTGGTCAAAGGTCATCCGGCACACCCCGGGTCATCAGAGTTGGTCGGCCGTGCAATCCAAAAAGCGGTAAAAACCTGCGGTCTGCATGAGGGTGTTTTCTCCTTGCTGTTTGGCGTGGGTAATGAAATAGGTGCGTCACTGGTGGCGGATCACAGGATCAAAGCCGTTGGTTTTACCGGCTCCAGAGCTGGAGGAACGGCACTTATGGACATTGCGTTCCGCCGCCCCGAGCCTATCCCAGTTTATGCAGAAATGAGCAGCTGCAATCCGGTATTCCTTTTAAATGGTGTGCTGGAGCAAAGGGGTAAAGATATTGCCGAGTCGTTCGTCGGCTCACTGACAATGGGAGCCGGGCAGTTTTGTACCAATCCGGGTTTGATTGTTGCGCGGGAAGGCGACGCGCTGGACCGCTTTATTGAGGTGGCTTCAAGCGCGCTGCGTACAACAGAAGCACAAACCATGCTGACGCCGGGCATTTACCAGTCATACATCAAGGCCAGTGCGAGAATGCAAAATGATGCCTCTGTTGCTGAGCTGTCATATGGACGGGCAGAAAACGGGCCAAACCAGTGCCGAGCAAGACTGTACATCACAACGGCGAAGAACTTCCTTGCCAATGAGCATTTGTCCGAAGAGATTTTCGGTGCAAGTTCGCTGGTTATCTCTTGTGAATCTGATGAAGATTTTGAGGCTATTGCAGAATGCCTTGAAGGGCAGTTGACTGCTACGCTCCATATGAATGAAGCGGATACAGAACTCGCCAGAAAACTGGTGCCTGTTCTGGAACGAAAGGCCGGCAGAATCTTGTTCAACGGATTCCCGACCGGCGTAGAGGTCTGTCACGCAATGGTGCATGGCGGGCCATACCCTTCAACGTCTGACGGCAGTTCGACATCGGTTGGCAGTGCATCCATACAGCGCTTCCTTCGCCCGGTTTGTTATCAGGATATGCCGGCAAACCTGCTGCCGGAGGCACTACGAGATGATAACCCTCTGGGGTTAACCTGTCTGGTGGATGGGCAACTTCTCAAATAATTGATATTGCCGAAGAATAAGAGTCCGGCTTTTTACAGCCGGCTTCTTAATACCCAAACGTCTCAAGGTGCAGGTTTCAGCAAGAGGTGATTTGGGTTTATTGGTTTTGCCACAATTATTGGCAAAAGACTGTATAGCGGGAAACCGCAGACATCGTTTCTTTGGGAGGCAGGACTTGGTGACCAGTATGCGGTGTTCCGCGCTCAGCCAGATTAAATGCGTCGGTTACATGGCTGACTGGCTCCAGACACCAATAATCGCAATGGGGGGGGATGTGCAGAATTAAGTGGTCCAAATTCTCGCAGCACTGAACGGAAACGCTCAGGTTAGAAGCCGGCCATTTTATAAGGGCTTCCTGTTTCCAGTCCGAATAACCAAGGGACAATGGGTTGTCTTTCACTGCATATCCTCGGCGGGTATCCCACTCCGGTTTGATCTGCACGGCTTCAAGGGGAAGCGTTTTGGGGCCAAAAGGCCAGGCTTGTCCGGCATCGAAGTACACGACTGCATCTGAGGGGTTCACAAAAAATGGGTGGAAACCAATCCCGACAGGCATGCCATCGCCGGAGCGGTTGGTGACAGACAGTTCGCACTCCAGCCCTTTGTCAGAGATGGAGATTAATTGACGGGCGGTGTAGTGCCAAGGCCACTCGCCGGCTGTATGTTTGTATTCCAATACCACCTGATTATCTGTCACTTGGATTACGTCCCACTGTGCGATACATCCGTGACCATGCATAGCGTGGGGAGACACTGCAGGGTGAGGGGAGAGTGAAATGGATTTTCCCTGAAACATAAAATGTCCGTTTTCGATCCTGTTCGAAAATGGAACTAGGGGAAAAATGCCTCCCTTTTCGGGGGCGGATACATCATATTCTTTGTCGGCAATGTTTTTTAATATCGGGAGCCAATCGCCCGTTACCTTGGTATCCCATGCGACAATTCTTCCACCAAATGCGGGGGCAATAACGACCCGCTGGAAATTATTTTCTAGTTTTATCGTATTTCGATTCTTCATACTGCCTTTCCTTGGGTATTGCTACATCTTGGTCAGACACACCCTGTGTCTGCACCCGTCCAGATGGCTGACAAGCCATTAATCGGACAATTGAGTCGGCAATTTTTTCTTTTTTGTTAAAATTTGTCAAGTGACGTATCTGTTTCTCTCAGGATAAAGCCGTACCGTGACAGCAAGAGTTCACTTGTATAACCGTTTAATTTATCGTCATTATTCAGGTGCTTGAATGCGCATGAAATTGAATAAACTTATGATCTAATGCTGGTTTGAACTGGGCAAGGAAACAATCAATTGTTGCAGATGCGCTGGGTTTTTGTATTGATAAGGTGAGTGCTGAATTGTTCAATTTGTGACCATGAATTGCTCCCGTTGCGTTATTTGTCAAACAAATATGCCAGAACTTGAATATAATACGTGCTGGATTGTTGAATCAAGCTATGGGCAGCACCACACTCGAAAGCCCCGTCACCACAAAAGAGTACATCAATGACCGGTGGCTTCAACCAGTGATTTTTTTGACCCCCATGGGTTTGACCGAATTTGTAATTTTATAAATAAAACAGATTGTTAAATATAGGTGGTTTATGGCTATGAGTGATCAGCAAGTTACTCGGTCTCCGTCTTCACAATCGTTAAGTGCAACTGTCTATGAACAGATTCTTGCCGCGATTATGGATGGTACATATGAGGTAAACTCCAAGCTTCCTACAGAAGCACAACTATGTAAGGTTTATCAGGTCTCGAGGCCGATCCTCCGCGAAGCGTTGTCCCGATTAAGGAAGACAAGCTTATCGCTTCACGCCGTGGGTCGGGAAGCTTTGTGTTAAAGCGCCCTGATGAGGCAGTGCTCCAGTTCGCACGCCTTTCCAGCATCGCAGATATCCAGCGCTGTTTTGAATTTCGTTGTGCTCTCGAGTCAGAAGCCGCCGGTTTGGCTGCTATCCGCCGTACACCGGAACAACTTCTTAAAATCAGAAGCGCTTTTGAGGCCATTAAAATTGCCAATGAATCGAGTCTTCCGGCAGTGGATGAAGACTTCTATTTTCATCTGGCGATTGTTGAAGCGTCCAATAACCACTTTTACAGTACGGTAACGCGATCTCTGGAAAAAAGTGTCAAAGAAGGTCTTAACATCACGCGAAACCTTTCCTTGATGCACTCCGTATCCCGCCTGGAACTGGTTCAACGGGAACACGAAGCCATTGTGGAAGCCATTGAGGCCGCGGATGCAGATGCTGCTAAAAACGCAATGAAGACACATTTGGACAATGCCCGGTCCCGCATGTTTGATGGTATCCCTACCTAGTGGGACTTCAATTATCTTAAAGTTGTAAAAAGTTGTTTGATTAGTAATTGTCGCGGTGGTATCGTTGGTTACAACTTGGACAGGTTTGGAAGTCCAGGGTGACGTTTGATGAGGGAACCATGACAAATACTGCAATTCAGCCCGAGTATGTACTGACTGAAGAAATCAGACAGAAACTTTCAGGTGTAGCAACACCGACTCTCCATACTCTGCTTCTTAAAAGAGGTTACCGGAATACCTACATTCAGGGTGTTTCCAGACTTAATCGGCGGGACATACAAATGGTCGGGCAGGCTTTCACCTTGCGCTATATCCCTGCCCGCGAAGATGTTGATACTGTTGAAGCATTCAAAGACCCCGCCCATCCACAACGCGTTGCTGTTGAAAACGTACCAGCAGGTATGGTTCTGGTCTCAGACTGTAGCAGGACGCCAGTGCTGCCAGTGCAGGAAGCATCTTGCTTGCAAGACTACAATACAGAAACTGTGCGGGGTTTGTCTCTGATGCCGGTGTAAGGGACGCAGCAGACGCATCAGAATTGGACATGCCGGTTTTCTGCGCCAAACCCAGTGCTCCTACAAATTTAACCAAACATCATGCAGTGGATATTAATGTTCCGATTGGCTGTGGTGGTGTGCCCGTTTACCCGGGGGATGTCCTTGTTGGTGATGGCGACGGCATCATTGTTATCCCACAAGTGATTGCTGATGACATTGCCCATGAAGCTGTTGCGATGGAGAAATTTGAAGAGTACGTAAAAAAGCGAGTGGAAGAAGGCAGCGCGGTCATTGGCCTCTACCCGCCAAACGATGAAACGCGAGCAGCTTACCAGTCATTTCTAGAGCAACAAGATTCATCCCGTCAGTAACTGATCGGAGGGGCTAACGTTGGTTACGTGTAAGACTAATGTCCTTATTACCGGTGCAGCCGGCAGAATAGGCAAAGCACTGCGTCAGGGGCTCGATAAAAGCCGCTTTAACCTGATTCTGACCGATATCTTTCCAGAATTGGATGTGACTGAGGAAGAGCGGTATTACCCTGCTGATATTACAGACACGAAAAGCCTCGCAGCGTGCTTCGAGAACATTGATGCGGTGGTTCACCTGGCTGGCACACCCAATAGCCAGGACTGGGCGACGGTGCTTGACTTAAACGTCAGGGGAGCCCAAAACGTTATGGATTTGGCCGTTCAATCTGGCGTAAAAAAAATTGTCTACGCAAGCTCGGTCCACGCTATTGGCCTGTACGGAACGGATGTGTGTTTCACTGAATCGATGCCGACTCAGGCTGACAGTCTTTACGGGTTCAGCAAAGTGGCTGGCGAAGAGCTACTAAGGCTGAAGTGCGTCAAAGAGGGGGTAAATGGTTATGCATTGCGGATTTTTAATTTCCAGGACAAACCTGAATACAGGCGGGATCTTTTAACCTGGATTAGCGCTAGAGATATTTGCAGGCTGGTTGAAAGTTGCCTGTTAGACAATACTGACGGTTTCCATGTTCTTTACGGTGTTTCCAATAACAGCCGGTTTAATCTGTCAAACCCAACAGCAGAGAAAATAGGCTATTCACCGTTAGACAGCGCGGATGACTATTTGGAAGCTATAGAAGCAATCCCCCCAGAAGAAGACCCTACCAGTCACTTTACGCTGATTGGTGGTCGTTTTGCGGATAAGAATTTCAGGTAGAAAACCGCAATTCCGTAAAAGAATAGGTACTTATATTTTCCTTTTTAGGGAACCACTCTCATGGGTATTTCTGTATTAAATAAAAACGTTGAAATATTGGTTGATTGCCAGAATGTGGTAGGAGAAAGCCCCCTTTGGTGCGCAGAAAAACAAGCGCTGTATTGGGTGGCAACTTTGGAAAGGAAAATATTTTGTTTTTTCATGGATTCCGGTGTTGTTCAACACTGGGATATGCCGGAAATTCCGGGTTGTATTGCTTTAGGTGACAATGGGGACCTGATAGTTGCAATGGAATCCGGAATATTTGAGGTATCCCTGTCTGGGCACAAATCTCGAATCAGTCTGCTGCAAAAATGTCCTCCTTCGTTTAATGGGATGCGGTTTAATGATGGGAAATGTGACAGGCAGGGCCGTTTTTTAGCAGGGAGCATGAAGTTTCCTTTGTCGCCGGAAGCGGCCGGGGTGCTCTACAGACTGGACCACAACAAACACCTGTCGCCAGTCATTCACGGTTTGATAACCCAAAACGGGCTGGCATGGAGCCGGATGGGAAAAAAATGTACTTGTCGGATTCTCACCCAAGCAGACAGGTCATTTGGGAATACGAATATGACATACACCAGGGGCTGCCACACCATCGGAAGTTGTTTGTCGATATGCGACAGCATGGGGGGCGTCCGGATGGTGCGACGGTGGATATTGACGGTTGCTATTGGTGTGCAGCAAACGATGGTTGGCAACTGTTGAGGTTTACGCCGGATGGCAAAGTAGACAGGCGCATTCCCCTGCCTTTCAGTAAACCTTCAATGTGTACCTTTGGTGGGGAAGCAATGGACACGCTCTTTATCACCTCAATCCACCCAAACAGGGACAGATCCAGAATGGCAGAACAACCCTTTGCGGGTTGCCTTGCTGCTATCAACCGGGTACGCAAGGGCTGAAAGAGGCTGCATACAAGGCGTATTAGCACCGCAGAATGTCTTGCAGTCCAGTTCATTGATAGCATCGGTTGGTATCGCAGCGATGGAAAGCGTTTTTCTCTTTTCTGGCCGCCTGCCATTCGATGTTCCTATTTTTCGATACTTCTTCTCTACGATAGTTCTCCTATTTGTTTCAATCCATTCCTACTAAGGCTTGTTCACAAAAACGGATTGTACCTTGAGCTGTTGAGTTATGTTTTTTGACGCCGCTAGAATATTTATGACTGACAATGCCCTTGTCTTTTAAATAGTCTTTATTTTTTCGTTATCAGTTAGATTATAATACTTGTCTCATAAGAATAATAAGTCAGCCTCAAAAATGGCATGTAATTCATTCTCTGGATGAATGATTTTGGAGAAAGTATAAAATGGGACAACCAGTGCCTAGCCTTGAAATATTAAGGCAAACAGTAAGCCGCTTGCTAAATGCTAAAATCATATCTTCTGAGCAACGTATAGCTTTTGTCAAAGATACAAAAAAGTATTTTGTTAATAAGAAATCTGTACCAACAACACAATTTAATACATTGTGGCAGTCCCTCTATGTGCTGGAATATGCGGATGATATTTTCAAGGCAAAGTTGTTGCTGAAGGATATCGAAGACGTTCTAAACACTGCCAACGAGCAAAAACAGGTATCTCTGGCAGAAAAAGAAAAAAGCATACCTGGGCTGCTTGAGAATTGTATTGATAACCTGACTACCATGTTCACTATCCGTACTGGTGACGGCGTTCATGTTTATTCAAATTATCGGTACAACGAATTTCTTGGTATAGACACGATGGGTATTTCCTTTGCCCAGCTTTTGGAGTTAGCACCGGAAGAAAATCTGGAGCAGCTGAAGATCTGTATGCAAAACGATGAGAAGGCATTTAACTCAGATGTGCCTGTTGTCGACATTGAGCAGTTCACCAAAAACGGGGAAATCTGCTTCTACGAAACTATCCGGCAGAAAATAGAAATTGGAAATGAAAGCCTGCTTATCTTGTCTGCCTGGGACATAACAAAGAACATAATGAAAATCCGGGATGCTGAAACCCTCAGTCGTGACAGTATGAAAGATGACCTGACGGCGTGTTGGTCCAGAAAGGTGCTGCAGGACAACGCCTTGGTTGGGCACTGTAACTATTGCTGTTTTATTGATCTGGATAATTTTAAGGCTATCAACGACAAATATGGTCACAAAGAGGGAGACAAGATCCTGGCTGAATTTGCCAGCCTCTTGTGCAGTAACCTTCGTGAAGAAGATATTACGGTACGCTACGGGGGCGATGAGTTCTTAATCCTGTTCAAAGCGACGTCTCCTGACTGGATGACTGAAAAAATGCAGTCACTCCGTGCCTTGGTGGAAAAGCACTTCTCTCAACACCAAATCTCCTTTTCCTTTGGCATCTCGATGATTGTTGAGAGTTTTGAACGTGCAGTTATCGACGCTGATCAGAGTATGTATTTCGATAAGCGGGAAAGAAAGCAAACTGTTGAGGCAGAGCCCGTATAATGAACTCTGCCTATTCAGACCCAACTTACCAATTCCAGAGAGTCCCGTCTGTTAAGCGAGCTATTGGTAAATGAGCGGCTGATAAGGTACTTGGCCGCTTCATCTTCTATAAAATCAACACCCAGCCCCGGTTTAAAACCCGGGTGAAGATAGCCATCTTCAAAGGTCCAATTGACGTTAAAGACCGACAACATTTTCTCAGAATAACCCATAAACTCCTGAATGCCGAAGTTGGGAATCCACATGCCAAGATGTAAGCCTGCTGCCATTCCCGCGGGGGAAATATCAGATGGGCCATGTGCTCCCATCTTAATTTGATAAAGAGACGCAAAATCGGCAATTCTTCTGAGGTGTGTAATTCCGCCGGCATGGCAAACAGTAGCGCGTATATAGTCAACCAACTGTTCTTCAATCAGCGTTTTACAGTCCCAGATTGAATTGAATATTTCGCCAACTGCGATAGGCGTCGTAGTATGTTGGCGAATCATCCGGAAAGATTCTTGGTTTTCTGCCGGGGTAGGGTCCTCCAGCCAAAACAGCTTGAAATCTTCAACACTTTTGCCGAGTTGCGCTGCTTCCAGAGGGGTGAGGCGATGATGTGCATCATGTAAAAGGTGATCATCAAATCCAAATTTGTTGCGAATAGCGTCGAAAATCTTAGGTGCGTAAGAGAGATATTTTTCTGTACTCCAGTTTTCTTCCTCCGGAATAGCCCCTTTTGTCGCGGGTTCGTAGGTAGAAGACTTATCTTTACTCACTCCATAGCTGCGTTCTATGCCAGGAATGCTGGCTTGCACGCGCAGCGCCCTGTATCCCATTTCTTTGTGTTTATGGTATTCATCTATCAATTGGTCGATAGATTTCCCTGTAGCATGACCATAAACCAACAGACCATCGCGTGAAGAACCACCCAATAAATCAAATATCGGCATGTTCGCTGCTTTACCTTTTATGTCCCAAAGTGCAACATCCACTGCTGCGATGGCAGTCATAGTGACAGGTCCCCTTCGCCAGTATGCGCCCCGATACAAAAGCTGCCAGATATCTTCAATATTCTTTGCATCTTTGCCTATCAATTGGGGACATATATGGTTTTCAAGATACGCTGAAACTGCTATCTCCCGACCATTTAATGTTGCATCACCAATACCGACCAATCCTGATTCTGTAGTAATTTTTAATATTACATAGTTTCTGTCCGGACAGGTTACAAAGACTTCAGCTTTTTCGATTTTCATGTACAGTTCCTGATAGGTAAATCCAATTGGGCTTAATTGCTAACTTTCCTCGAAATGTTAATTCGTTGACGAGAACGATAAGTTGAAACCATCTGGAATCAACGAATTAAGAAATAGGTGTCACCCATAAGCAATATTGGGGAGAAAAAGTACTAACTGAGGAAATAATGCTAGAGTGACAATTAGTAAAATGATTGCAAGAAGAAATGGAATTGATGAGGAAATATAGTCTCTAGTAGGACAATCTAGAATTGAGCATGCAGTAAACATAGCAATTCCAACCGGGGGTGTCATACCACCTAAGGTGACAATTGTCATCATCAATATACCAAAATGTACAGGGTCAACACCCACGCTTGTAATAATGGGTAAAAATATAGGTGTCAGTAATAAAACATTGACAGTAGCTTCCATAAACATACCAATTATGGCAAGGAAAATAAGTATTGAAGCCAACAGTAAAAATGGATTCTCTGTAATGCCGAGAATTACTTGAGATAATTCTTGAGGGATTCGGTTATCGACGATGATAAATCCAAATATCCCTGAAAAAGAAATGATCAACATGATAACTGCATTGTCTATAACGGTATCATGGAGAACAGCGATCAGCTTTTTAATGTTAAGCTCTTTGTACGCAAACTGACCGACTAAAAATGCGTAAACAACAGCAAATGAGCCCGCTTCTGACGGTGTGAAAACCCCAAACCTTATGGATACTATCAGTAGAATAGGGAACAAAATTGCCCAATAGCATTGTTTCAATGCATCCATTACTTTAGGTAACGGCGTCATTTCTATTTGTTCAGGTCGGTAACCTTTTTTGTGTGATATTAAACTGACAGTTACCATAAGGAAAATGGTCATGAGAATTCCTGGAATAATCCCTGCCAGGAATAGACGCCCTATAGAGACCTCCCCAACAAATCCATAAAGTATTAGTCCTATACTTGGTGGGATTGTAGCAGTTATCAAACCGCTTAAGCCGATTGAAGAAGCAACGAAGCCTTTTTCATACCCTTTTTTGAGCATGGATGGACCAAGTATTTTCGATTGCATAGCCACATCTGCAATAGCTGAACCAGATATGCCCCCCATTATTGCACTGAGTAACACAGTGATTTGTGCCAAGCCCCCAAACATATGTGCTGTAAGCGTTGAGCAGAAATAAATAAGCCTCTGGGTAATTCCTGCGGCATTCATTAAATTTCCGGCAAGTACAAAAAACGGTACTGCAAGCAACGCTGGGTTCTGAGATGCCAGAACCATCTTTTGAACTGGGATGATAAAAGAGGATGAACCATCAACAACGAAAAAAAGCACACTTGAAATAGCGATTGCAAACGCAAGCGGCATTCTGAGAATAAGGAATACAGCGAAACTGATGACGAGAACAGATATTGGAGACAAAAAATTTGTTAAAAAATCAAAATTCATGTTGCACCCCTTAAAATAATTTTGCGAGTTGGGTTCTAATCATTAGTAAGCTACCAATGGGAACTGCAAATATTAGATATGAATAGCTCAGTGGAACAGGGGCTTTATCTAACGGAAAAATGTAGATGAAAACACCACATAATAGTGACAAAAAGCATAACAGACGGAATAGATTATAGTTATTAGTTTTTCTATTTATCTTCTCTTCTATAATTATCATGGTGATGACAATAAATGAAACGCAAATAAATAAATTAAAATCACTTAAATGTAAAGAGTCGAATTTCCTCCTGCTTTTCTCAGTAAGGATCCATCCATAGTATGAAATGAAGCCAAGAAACAAGACAATTGAGATTGACCAAACATGTTTAATTATTTTACGTACGCTGGTTGGAAGTTTTTCTTCAAAATATTCCACGCCGATATGCTTGTTTTTATTTAGTGCAATGTCTGCCCCAAAAAAATCACCCAACCAAAAAGTAGCTTTGCAAGATCATTCATCCAAGCCTGTGGTATCCCAGCTGTACGAAGTACGGCTGATGTAAAGACCAGGGAGACCACCAAGAAAAGAAAAAGACAGCTTATGTTTCTTTCAAACGATAAAACTCTATCATTAATCAACTTAATCGTATTCATCATCCCTGGTCCTTTATTCTCTTATTTTAATGCATCTTGAATGATATTGTATTCAGTTTCATAGCCCAATTTTTTAAATACTGGCTTGGCGTTGTTAATGAAATCAGATTTATCGACAGTAATAAACTTGACGCCGAAATCGTCAGTCATCATCTTCTTAAATCCAGCAATTTTTTCATTAGTCATATTTGAAGCGTACTCGCCAGCATTTTGCGATTCTTCTAATAGAATGTCTTGGAAGTCTTTGGGTAGCGCTGTAAACCAGTCATCACTGACGACTAACGCAGTCATCAACTGAAAATGTTCAGTTTCAGCGACATATTTGATGGTTTCATGCAAACTTGCAGCGACGGTTGCTGGTATTTGTGCTTCAAAGCCATCTACGGTGCCTTGTTGCATTCCGGGATACGTTTCAGCCCACGGCATTGCTACTGGCAGAGCTCCTAATGCTTTTACAGATTCTGACCAAACAGGTGCACCAGGGGTTCGAATCAGAACACCATTGAGGTCACTTGGTTTATGTACCTCTTTATTGGTCATAAAACTGCGACTTCCTTGAAACCAATTGAAAGAAAGCACCCGGAGTCCTGAGTCAGTGAGTTTGGCTTCCCAGCTTTTAAAAACGTCGGTTTGGATGATTTTTTTCATTTCATCGTAGTCTTTTGCCGCATAAGCGACACCAATGACACCCAGCTCTTTTGTAAAAAGGCTTAATCTTCCACTGTCAGTTAATACTGCAATGTTTTCACCAAACATTGCCTGTTCTTGTAGGTCCTCTACTGAACCCAATTGTCCGCTTGGATATATATCGATTTGAAGTTTTCCATCGGTTCTCTGCTCTACAGCCTCTTTTAGTGCGAGGCTTCCACTGTACATCGGATCTTTTTCTCCGACTGACAGAGATATTTTCAATTTGTAGTTTTCGGCTGAAGCGTATAATGGACAAAGTCCTAATATTGTTGCCAGCAGTATTGCACCCATTTTTTTCATGTTCATATTACTCCTGTCATTTCTGGAATGATTACTGAGTTAGTTCATTTATAATGTTGCTTATGTGTTTGATCATGGCTGTCCTTGCCTTTTCTGGTTCTCCTTTCTTTATTGCTTCAAAAACCTCTTTGTGGTCGCACTCCCAACGCCCTCTTGATGCTGGCTCATCGACGAGTTCATCCATCCGTTCCCAGATTTCTCCGATCATATGGAGCGACATAAGCTCTTGATGAAAATTCCTAAAAAGTGGGTTGGTACATGCGTTAGCAATCGTCTTGTGAAACTGTCTATCTGCATCTATTGATGTTCTTTTCTTTAAGTCGTCTTCAGAAAAGAGCATTGAAGTTTCCATCATTTTTATGCAGTTGGAGAGTTTTTCAATAAGCTCATCTGTGTTGTTCTGGGCCGCTCTAAATGCTAGTTCTGGTTCAAGATTTAGACGGGCTTCTAGAATTTCATATGGTGTTACTTTCGTACTTGGTGTGTTGGACAAGGTCGGTGCTTTGCTTATAACAAATACTCCCGCTCCCTTTTTTATTTCAGTAACACCGATCAACTCCAAGTAAACCATTGCTTCTCTCACCACTGAGCGACTGACATTCAACTGCTCAGCAAGTTTCCTTTCTGGCGGAATACAATCACCAACTTTTATTTCTTCTGTTTGTATTTTTTCAATAATGCTATCAGCCAGTTGCATATACATTCGGGGCGCGTTTTTCTTCATATCTGAATTCCTTGGCTAGCCTGGCTGATAGATTTTAACTTATTGGATAGGCCAATAAATAAACTGACTATACCAATAGCCCAATATTGTCAGGGGTGCAATAACCTACTTCAATAACTTAAGAAAGGAAAAAATCTTTTAAAATAGATAGATATATAATTTTAATATGAGCATTGTTTAATATTGGAAGTGATGTAATTAACTGAAATATAACTGATATATAAAATTGTGATCTTTGACTGGTTTGAGTTAACTTTTTCCTGAATTTTATAGACGGAGGGAGTTTTGGTGGACTTCAATGTATGTAAATAAATGCAATATGAATGATTAATAGTGATACTGTTTTGATTTTAACCAGCTAATATGATCGGTGGTATTGTGGGTTAGTTAGTTCATTTGGTTATTGTACAGACCAAAAAATAAATATTGGTAGGTTCAATGTTCGGGTTGAACAACTACTTGTTGCTAAACCGGGAAATATCTTCGTGGCGCAGCCATTAAGAGTGATTGGCGGTATTAATGTGAAAAGTCGCTATCTTTAACAAACATATCCCCGAGAATTCGCCTAAACGTCCTTCGCCTGACGTTCCTGCTCAACTCCTCGAGGGGGAGAGTGACGGGAAGAGAATTTTGCGTTGCAGAGCAATGGTTCGCCCGCTGCTGAAAGCTATGTTGTCGCTACATAACAAAAGCCCCCGGTAAGTTTCCTTACCGGGGGCTTTGGCGTGATTCTGTTGAGTTACATACCAGGTACAGGCCAGCCAGTGTCGCACTCATCAGGTTCGCCAGTGTTGCAGCGAAAATCGCTTTGATACCCAGACGTGCAATGTCAGCACGGCGTGATGGGACAATACCTCCCAGGCCGCCCATCAGCATAGCGATAGAGGTCAGGTTGGCAAAACCGCACAGGGCAAAGGTTACAATCGCCTGAGAATGTTGGCTCAGTTGCGCTTTTACGTTCATCAGGTCAATGAAGGCAACGAATTCGTTGACCGCAATTTTCTTACCAATAAGGGCACCGGCAGTCATGGCTTCATTCCACGGAATACCAATCAGCCATGCTACAGGGGCAAACAAGTAGCCAAAGATCCACTCAAGGCTCAGTTGAGGCATATCAATCAGGCACCAAACTTGGTCAGGCCACCATTGATAAGGGCAATAAGGCTGATAACTGCCAGAAGGCTTGCACCAACTGCCATCGCGATCTGGAGACCACTCAGGCACCCTGGGTACCGGCATCGATAACGTTAACCGGTGCGTTTTCATCATCAACGGTCATGACCGGATTGGCATCAACGTTTTCGGTCTGGGGAACCAGCAGCTTTGCCATCATCAGACCGGCTGGTGCAGACATAAAGCTTGCTGCAATCAGATAACGCAGGTCTACACCCAGACCGGCATAACCTACCATGTGCCACCAGCAACTGATGCAAGGCCGCCCACCATCACAGCGAACAGTTCTGAGTGAGTCATTTTTTCCAGGTAAGGGCGTACTACCAGTGGCGCTTCAACTGAACCCACAAAAATGTTCGCAGTCGCTGACATTGATTCGGTACGGGTTGTGCCCAACAGCTTTTGCAAGCCACCTCCAAGAATGCGAACTACCCAACCCATGATGCCGAGGTAGTAGAGTACGGCGATCAGTGCTGAGAAAAATACGATGGTTGGCAATACGTTAACGGCAAAGATGAAGCCTAGTTTGAATTTGGCCAGATCACCAAACAGGAATTGTGCCCCCACTTTACCGAAATCTATGATGCCGGAAACGGCACCGGAGATGGAGTTCAGGATTTCGCGGCCTACCGGCACAGAGAGGATAAAACCGGCAAAAATAATCTGGATGGCAAACGCGCCAAGAACGGTGCGCCAGTTGATCGCCTTACGGTTCTCAGAGAAAAGTATCGCAACCGCAAAAATAACAAAAATACCTAAAACACTGGGCCAGTGTTGCATGGTCTCACTCCGAAGAAAGTGGGGAATTTAGAAGAAAACGATTGCGGCGGTATTTTAGCGGCAAAAAATAATGTGACAAGTATCAAATTAATAATGTAACGAAATTAATGTTACATTACCTGAGGTGATGAGAGCTAAGTGATGGAAATTGCAGCTGAATATCATGTGCTTATCACCTGCGCTGCATCACTCTATTTACCCAACAAAAAAACGTCATACCAATGTCACACAAAACAGGTCGGCACTCTCTACGCTTTATGTCACGGCTTGCGTATTTTATACCAATGAGACTCATTCATTGACCATTCTGACTGGTTGAAATCATCCATTTCTTCGTTGCTCGTTTTGCTGTTAGCGCCACTAGCATCTGCAACTCGCGCCTTGAACTGAATGATTTCTCCTGCGTCATCTCTAACCAACGAATTAATCCCATTGGTATTAACGGACAGGAGGTGCGTATGGCGGAAGAAGAAACCCTCACCCTCACGTTCCATATTGATGCTGAGCGGGGTTGGCTGGAAGCCCCGGTCAACTTAGTTGAGAGCTTGGTAGACAGTGAAATCAGCCTGATTCACATTTGTCCCCCGATCTGCAGACGTTTTATCTCGATCAGGACGAAGATGCACGGATGCTTGTCCAGGCTCTGGGGCGAAAAGGTGTCGGATACCTTGTTGAAGAAAAACACTACCCTGATGAGTGCTTTGTGCAGGATCTGCCGATGGTGGAATATCGATAGGAAAAACGGACAAAGCCCGCATGGTGCGGGCTTAGAGGCAGGCAGTTTTTGTTACCGTAGCGTGGTTTTCTTGTGAAGTGGCTGGATGATAGGTAATGAAACATTGCTGGGTTTTTAGAGCGTTGCTATCACCTGAACCATTTGTATTCGGAATCTTTTTGGCATTCCAAGCAAAAGTGATGTGTAAGACGTTTTGACTATTCACCACACCCCGAATCATCGCCCATTCTTGTTCATCATCCAAGTGATCAACCAGCTTGGGAAATGAATGCTCTTCGGGATAGGGATATCCGAAACTAAATGTGCATATATCTCCGTCATCAAGTTTCTCACACCCGCCAAAAGGTAGTGGTTGAGGGCTCCAATCCTGAACAGAATAGTTTGATACATAAGCCAGATCAGAAAGACCTGCTATCGCCATTTTGGCATAACCCATTTCGAGTCCAGACTTAACTGCACCCTCCAGCCCAGAGAGCGAAGTATTCTTTGCATCAGTGCTGTAATTAAGGAACTTAGGCAGTGCAGTAACTGACAAAATTCCCAGAATGACGATCACAACAACTAGCTCGATAAGCGTAAAACCCTTATTTTTCATGACTGTACTGCTTGATGGAGAGTTGCTGCTATTTTATTCGATAAGGGGTGAGGTTCATATCTCCCGCGTAACTTTCAAGTCTGTTACTTAATCGATTTGCGATGTGTTGAGCATTATTTTTCTGCCCGTGAAGAAAAAGCCGGGCAGTAGAAACTGCCCGGAATAGCGGAAGAACAAGCTTACTTAACGGCATTGCTTGGTTGAGAGTGAGGCCCCGAAGCCGTTTTCCATTTGGGTCACTGTCTGCTCGCCGACATAAATCATAGAACCGGCTATTTGCTCGCCGGATGCTTTGCCAGCGTTACAGAGATAGGCCTCTGCACCCATGTAGGTTTTAACAGTTGCCGATTTCACGGCAAACTGTCGGTTTTCACTGTTCATGCTGGCGCCCATTGAAAGCTCAGCCTCAAGGAATTCTGTTCGACCGGCCAGCTCAATGTTTGCCCCCATCGAGCCTTTGATAACCAGTTTGTCCTCTGACAGTGCGCAGGCTTCTGATGCAAAGTTTACTCCCTGGCTGACGTTGATCTCAGACACCGGTTTATCCGTCACGATGGTGAGCGTGACATCGTCATCGGAGAACCAGGACATCTCCACTTTGTTTTCTACTGATAGCGTGCCATTGCGGTTTTTCACTAATAAATCGCTCAGTGCTGAGCTGCTGCCATATGCGATGATATGTGGCTCATCTCCACATATAAGTTGGGCATCAATACCCCGGCTGATATTCAATGACGAAAAGCTTTCTGTACGGAAGAGTTGCTCCCGTTCAATAAAGGCATGGGCTGCGGCCAGACCTACACCGATAAATAGCAGCAACAAAGCAACCAGCGTTTTGAATGTGCTCCTGGTTGTGCGGTATCTCGTGGTCATAATGCTTTCTCCTTGTCTCTCATTCCGGGTGCTCGATCCTGCCACCCGGTTAATCAGCCAATTTTGAATGGTCAGTGGAATACGGTCTTATTGGCTGTTTGCGATATTCGTCTAACGCTTTAGTGAGTTAAGACTTATCAAGAACCGTGCCTGTTTTTAACTGGTTGTTTTTATGAGGTAAGCTATTTTACTGTTAGCGATTTTTACCAATAAACACACTGATTTGGTGAAATTGGCCAAGTGTTTTTGGCGCGCAGAATTCTTTTTAGGGGTAAAAGTACATCGGTAAATAAACAAATTGGTAAAAACACATGAGTAAACGTGCCTTCGTCTGCAGCCAAATGATTTGCTTTGATACCTTGGTGATTTCAGCGTCGGGAATGCGTGAGATATTTCTGAAAGAACGATATCAATTCACTTGTTGTCATTAATCCGGTCAAGATAAAGTTATTTATTATTCATAATATTACTCTGTATATTTGTTTTCGTTTTATTAGGTTTTACTGTTCTCAATAATTGAACTCTGGGCAGGCAAGAAATTTTCCAAGGCAATATAAAACAAGGTTCTTATTTTAACTTATTGAAGATGTTGGTTTTTTTTACACGTCAACGGCAGGTTATATTTTATCTGTCTTAACCTTTTGATAAATATAATAAATTTGTTTTGGCATGGGTCATGCTAAGTGTTAGGCGAACCACTTATATAAATGGAATTTAGGAGTTTTTTATGAAATCTTGGGTTGGCTTGCCTGCGTTAATGGGTGCAGTGCTGCTATCTGCTGCGTCTCATGCTTCAATTATTAGCGTTAGCTCTAATACTTCCTCTCTGGGCGCTTCTGCACAAATTATTGCTGCACCTACGTCAGTTTTGGATGACGCTGCAACGAACACTGCGCAGCAGGGATTCAACGAAAAACAAACAGTCAAACTTGCATCTGATTTAAACGTTGAAAGCCAGAATATCGTTCAGGGTACAGTTGTTGACAGCCACATGCTTTTCTTCAACACCGCTGATTCTGCCGTTAACAGCCATAAGAATGTAACCTGGACATTCAGTGGAACAATTTTGGCTGTATACACTTCGATTAACGGAGCTTCTGAAGCGGCTACCAATAGCCTTTTGGGTAATCCGGGTACGACTTACTATCCTGGAACGTTTGACAACCGTGGGTTAGAAGGCAATGACCGTCCTATCGATTGGTTTGGTAATACGCTTCTTCTTTCGATGGTAGTCTCTGAACCAGGTGACTGGATCCGTGTTGTTACCGATGCACCAGAGCCTGCAATACTGGGTGTGTTTGGCATTGGTATGTTGATGGTGGGTGGCTTGAGCCGTCGTCGTCAAAAGCGTGCGCTGTAAAAACATAATGAATCGAAAAACCCACGTTGCTGCAACGTGGGTTTTTTAGTTTATGTATCCAGTTCGCTCTATTCTCTGCGATACACTTTCTCGCCATACGCGTAGGTCGCTGAAACAACCCGGTCATCTCCCAGCGTCATCAGGACAAAGAGTTTGTCCTCCAGATTGTGAGCGTGCTCCAACCGAAATTTCATCAGTTGTGTAGCTTCCAGGTCGAGCACCACAAAGTCGGCTTCTTTTCCGCATGATAGGTTGCCTATCCGGTCATCCAGATCCAGTGCTTTTGCGCCCCCCAGCGTTGCCTGATAGAGCGATTTAAGCGGGTGGAGTTTCTCTCCCTGAAGTTGCATTACCTTATAGGCTTCGCTCATGGTTTGCAGCAGAGAGAAACTGGTTCCGGCACCGACGTCTGTGCCCATGCCAACTTTCACGCCGTACCCTTCCAGCTTTTTAAGCGGGAATAAGCCGGAACCAAGAAAGAGGTTGGATGTAGGGCAAAATGCGATAGCGGATTGTTGGTCGGACAACCGTTGGCACTCCCCATCACACAGGTGAACACCATGGGCGAAGACTGAGCGCTTGGTTAGAAGCCCGTAGTGGTCATATACATCCAGGTATCCGTTGCGCTCCGGGAACAATTCTTTGACCCAGGCTATCTCGTTTTTGTTTTCTGACAGGTGAGTGTGGAGATAAACATCCGGGTATTCCTCCAGAAGTTTACCGGCCATGGCCAACTGCTCGCGGGAGCTGGTCGGTGCAAATCTCGGGGTGACTGCATAGTGGAGGCGGCCTTTGTTGTGCCAGCGCTCAATCAGTTCCTTGCTGTCTTCGTAGCCGGACTCTGGTGTGTCGGTGAGGTCGTTCGGGGCATTGCGATCCATCAGCACTTTGCCGGCAATCATGCGCATGTTGCGCTTCTCCACTTCAGAGAAAAACACATCGATGGACGCTTTGTGGACTGTACCGAATACAAGCGCTGTTGTGGTTCCGTTTCGCACCAATTCGTCGAGGAAATGGACGGCGACTTTCCTGGCGTAGTCCGGATCGGCAAACCGTTTTTCTTCCGGGAAGGTGTAGTTGTTCAGCCAATCAAGCAGTTGTTCCCCGTAGGCGGCAATCATTCCGGTTTGCGGATAGTGAATATGGGTGTCGATAAATCCCGGGGTAATCAGTTTGTTGCCAAGTTCGATGATTTTTAAATCCCGGGGGTGTCGGGCCAGAACATCACCGGTATGGCCGATATCGACAACATGGCCGTCGGCAATAACCAGCAGACCATCCTCGAAATACTGGTATGACTGCTCGAGCCCAACACGTGATGGGTCATCCAGGCTGTGAATAATGGCCGCGCGATAGCGACCGGTGCAAAGCAATCTGAATCCTTCATGTCTTGACAGTCCTTCATGCCGGCTAGGCTGTTTTTCGTTTTGTTGTACCGGCTTTGTGCTTATGGTCAGTATGGCTTATGGCCGAGACGGTTGCTCCGGAGGCATTCGGACGTTTAGATGCAATTTCTAGGCCCTGGTAACAGGCGATAATTTCACCTGCAACAGAGACAGCAATTTCTGCCGGGTGTTTACCCGTAACTTCGCTGATGCCTATCGGGCAGATCATTCGGTGAATGTCTGCCTCGGAATGTCCGCGCTCTCGCAATTTATGGTCGAAGCGCTTGCGCTTTGACAGCGACCCGATAAGGCCGAAATAGGTACTGTCTCCACGCAAAAGTATGGCGCGGGACAGCTCAAAATCGAGTTGGTGATTATGTGTCATGACCAGATACATACTGCCTTCGGGCATATCGGAAACGTCCCCTGTTGGGTCGTCGGTAACCCATTTGGATACGTTAGGCGGCAGCGTATCCGGGAATTGCCCGTCACGCTCATCAACCCAGGTCACACGGATTGGGAGCGTCGCCAGAATGTGAACCAGTGCTTTGGCAACGTGGCCTGCACCGAACAATGCAAGATGATGTTGCTGATGGAAAATGGGCTCCAGGCTGATGGTCACCATGCCGCCGCAACACTGCCCGAGACGTGCACCTAAGTTGAAGTGTTCCACTTTCATCCGGCGGTCACCGGACGCAATCATATCTCGGGCCATGTCGGTGGCTAGGTGTTCAAGATGGCCGCCGCCAATGGTTGCGACTAATTCATCGCGGGTTACCAGCATCTTTGTGCCGGCATCCCGGGGCACGGAGCCCCGGTCTTCCAGAACCGTTACCATCACACAGGGTTCACCGCGCTGCTCATAGTCAGCCAGCGCCTGTATCCAGTTGTCCTTAAACATGACAGTGTCCTCCTGGAATCATTACAGCGCCATCTCTCCGGGAAGCTTGCCTTTTCGGGCTCGCTTGATGGATTGGTAAACCTGTTCCGGGGTCGCTGGTGCGGGCAGGTAGGGGATTTCCCCGTCTTCTGCACGCTCACAATGGCATTTTTCAGCGCACTCCAGACAGATATCCCTAACATGAAAGGGGGCTCCCCGACGGCCTTCGAGTGAAACACCGTATCTTCGGGGTTGGCCCGGTTTTCAACCAGCTTTGTGTGGAACTCAACGGGCATATCTGCACTGCCGGGATTTTGTAACTCGCCGGTCCGCTTGTCATCAACTGGCCTTTCTCATTCCAAACCAGCTCTTCCGTTGTAAGCCAACCCATTCCCTGGACAAATCCGCCTTCGACCTGCCCGACATCAATCGCCGGGTTAAGTGAGGCACCTACGTCGTGGAGGATATCGACCCGAAGCACTTTGTATTCGCCGGTCAGGGTATCAACAATGACCTCCGAGCAAGCCAGCCCGTAGGCGAAGTAATAAAACGGTCGGCCGCGGGCTTTATCATGGTCATAGAAAATCTTGGGTGTGCGGTAAAAGCCGGTACTTGCCAGTGAAACCTGGTTAAACCAGCAAAGCTCGCAGAAATCGGCAAAGGTGAACAGTTTGTCTTCACCGATTGTCACTATTCCATTGCTGAAGGCGACTTGCTCCTCTGGCACCCTGAAATGGCTGGTGGCAAATTCCACCATGCGTTGTTTGATGGTCATGGCTGCATTTTGCGCTGCCTTACCGTTCAGGTCTGTTCCGGATGAAGCTGCGGTTGGTGAGGTGTTAGGCACTTTTTCTGTGTTTGTTGCGGTGATTTGGATAGTGTCGATATCCACGCTGAAGGTTTCAGCGACAATTTGTGCAACCTTGGTGTTCAGCCCCTGTCCCATTTCCGTCCCGCCGTGGTTCAGGCTGATACTTCCGTCGGTGTAGACAGTCACCAGTGCGCCGGCCTGGTTGAGGAAGGTGGCGGTAAAAGAAATGCCGAATTTAACCGGTGTTATCGCGATACCTTTTTTCAGGACAGGATTTTCTGCGTTGAAATCCCGGATAGCTTGGCGTCGTTTCTGGTAGTCACTGGATGCTTCCAGTTCCGCCGTCATTTCGTGGATGAAGTTGTCTTCGACTTTCTGGTAGTAGTGGGTTTCGTCCCGGCCTTCTCCGCCGTAATAGTTGGCCTTACGCACCTCAAGCGGGTCTTTTTTCAGGTAACAGGCAATGTCATCCATGATGTGTTCGATGGTCATCATGCCCTGAGGGCCACCGAAACCACGGTAAGCGGTGTTGGAAGCGGTATGCGTTTTCACGCAGTGACCGGTGACGGTGGCGTTTCCGAGGTAGTAAGCGTTATCTGAGTGGAACATGGCGCGGTCAACAATAGAGCGCGATAAATCCGGAGAATGGCCTGCATTGCCGGAAACCACGATATCAATGCCTTCTATAACGCCGTCGTGGTTGAACCCCACCTTGTACTGATTGAAGAACGGGTGGCGTTTGCCGGTCATCATCATGTCTTCACGACGGGGAAGCCGGAATTTCACCGGTTGGCCGGTTTTCGTGGCGATAACAGCAGCGATACAAGCCGGGGCCGCAGCTTGAGTTTCTTTGCCTCCAAACCCGCCCCCCATACGGCGCATATCAATCAGCACTTTATGCATGGGGACAGCCAGTACAGAAGCGACCAACTTCTGGACTTCAGTCGGGTTCTGGGTGGAACAATAGACAATCACTCCCCCGTCTTCGGTAGGAATCACACTGGATACCTGCGTCTCCAGGTAGAAATGCTCCTGCCCGCCAATGTGCAGTGATCCCTCCAGCACATGCTCCGCGTTAGAGATGGCTTTGGCGGAATCCCCGCGTTGCTGTTTGTGGCTGTCTGTAACAAACAGCTCCTGAGCCAGGGCTTCTTCTACATCAAGTGCAGCCGGAAGGGGGGTGTATTCCACAATGGCTGCCTCAGCAGCTTTGCGTGCGTTGTCCAGGCTGTCGGCTGCAACGGCGATAACAGGTTGCCCGACGTAGACCACCTTGCCTTCCGCGAGCATAGGATCGCCGGGCAGGATCGGTCCGATATCAAGCTCACCGGGGACGTCTTTGCTGGTAATAACAAGCCGGACACCGGGGACGTCGTAACACGGTGACACGTCCAGCCGGGTTATGTCGGCATGGGCATGCGGGCTCATCAACGCATACACATGGAGCTGATTGGGGAACTCCGGTCGGTCATCGATATAGATTGCTTCACCGCAGACCTGTTTTTCAGCGCTGTCATGTGTTACCGATTTACCGACACCGGTCGCCAGACCCTTCAGAGCCTGCGCAGTCATTTCCTCTGCCGTGAGGGTTGGGGTTGTTTTACGAGACATAGGTAGTCACCCTCGTTTCAATGGCAGATCCTTTGCTGCCGGTAAAGCGGAGTTCTGTGTAAAGGCGGTACAGCAAGTTGGCGGCAGTTTCGGCCCGGTATTCCTGACTGGCCCGGAAATCTGATATGGGCTGGAAGTCACCGCTGAGTGCTTTCATAGCCCGTTGGATGGTATCCAGCGAGAGGGTGTTGCCATGCAATGCCAGTTCACAATGATGAGCTCTGGCCGGGATCGCTGCCATCCCGCCGAATGCAACACGCGCTTCGGTGATGACATCCGAGCCGGATGTGTTATCCAATGTCAGCGAAAATGCGCCGCATACGGCCGAAATGTCATCATCAATTCGCTTGGATATTTTGTACGCTTCAAAGATCTGGCCGGCTTTGGGCTTGGGAATGCGAATGGTCTGGATAAATTCAGATTTTTGCTGGGCAGTGACTTTGTAATTGATGAAATAATCTTCCAGAGGCAGTTCCCGAACAGTTTCTCCACGGCGAAGAACAATAGATGCACCAAGGGCAATCAGCAGCGGCGGCCCGTCTCCGATGGGGGAGGCATTGGCAATGTTGCCGGCAAGTGTGCCTGATTACGGATTTGAAGTGAGGCAAACCGGTGCAGTAGAGCGCCAAACGCCGGGTAGTGGGTTGAAAGGGTCTCATAGGCATCGGTCAGAGAGACGTTGGCACCGATTTCTATATGGCTGGCTGATTCGCTGACAGTTTTGATGTCTTCTACCTGCCGAGATAAACCAGCTTGGGAATTTCACGGTGGAATTGGGTAACCTCAAGCGCCAAGTCTGTACCACCGGCAACCATTCTGGCATCAGGGTGTTCAATCAGAATACTGGCCAGATCGTCACTGTTGGTGGGGGTAAAGACAGACTTGCCGTCAGCACTGTGCTCAACATCTGGTGCTCCGATGGCTTCCAGCCTTGCCACAGTCTGCTTTTCGTAGTCAGCGAATTGATCCCTGATTGGTTGATTCTGGCTGAGGGAAAGTGAGGCCTCCACAATCGGCCGGTAACCCGTGCAGCGACAAAGGTTTCCAGCCAGCGCTTCAAATACATCTTCCTTGTCCGCAAGCGGTTTATTTTTTGTCAGGGCAAACATCGACATGATAAAGCCCGGGGTGCAATAGCCACACTGGGAGCCATGAAACTCCACCATCGCTTTTTGTACCGGGTGCAGGCTGGAACCGTCTTTGAGATCTTCCACTGTAATAAGCTGCTTGCCATGCAGTGCAGAAACAAATGTCAGGCAGGCGTTTACGCTGCGGTATTGCAACCTTCCGTTCATGACTTCACCTAATACGACCGTACAAGCACCGCAGTCGCCGGAGCCACACCCCTCTTTTGTTCCGGTCTTCCGGACATGCTCGCGAAGGTAGTTCAGCACTGTGAGGTTGGGAGAGATACTGTCCTCCTCCCGCAGCGTCTGATTCATCAGAAAACGAATCACAAAGCCTCCATTCGTATGTGATTTTTGTTTTGATTGTTAAAAATAGTAAAACCTGACCAATTGGTCAACTTTTACATCTGGCATATGTGTTTTGTATCAATGATGCGAAGGAACATTTGGTTGGTGTAGTCAGGTAATCAGACTGGTTTGAAAGAGAAGTCTTATTTTCTGTACTTCAGGTTTCTGAGATTTTTTTGCTTTTAAAGCCGTTTATTTACACATGGTGCCTACCTGTTCAATAAAACAAAAATATCCTTAAAAAATATAGGGATAAAAAGAATTTCACTTTATTAATTATTGTTTAATCAATAATTTATAAATGCATCTGGTTGCTTAAAAGTTCTGCGTTACCTCTCTTTTTAGTGCTATTTCACTGGTTCATGAATGGAGATGTAAAAGTAGGGTGGCTATAGTTAGTGAGACAAAATTCCAATAATTGAAATGTGTCTAATATTTTATTCAATATAAGACGCACCAAAGAGACCGATTGTTTGATGTTGAAATAGTGCAGGACTGACCGGGGGGAACATGTCATTACAAAGGAAGTTTATTTCAATTATTTTGGGCATGGGCGTTATCGCCGGTGTGTTGGCATTTGGTGCGACGTACTGGCTACAAACCGGAGACACTTCTGAAAACATCGATCGCCAGAAGGACGGGCTGACCCGGGAAATTATCGGCATCATGGATGCCACCCACAGCTTAGTGCTCGAGCGAGTGCACAACAGCATGGCGCTGTTGAAAAAAGAAGGACTGGCACTGGGTGAACCCAAACTCGGTCGCGAGGTTAAGGTTAATACGCGCCAGGCAAAAGACCTGTTATTGGGCGATAAAACACAGGCCAACAACTACGCATTGGTTGATTCTATCACCGAAATAATGGGGGGGACGGCTACGTTGTTTGCCCGTGATGGGAATGAGTTTGTCCGGGTCGCCACCAATGTGATTAAAAATGGTAAGCGAGCCACGGGGACGATTCTTGCCCCGGGCAAAAAAGTGGATTTATCCATTCAGCAGGGCAAGTCGTATTACGGGAAAATTGATATTTTGGGTTCCCCGTATATCACCGGTTATGAACCGATTTTTGACCGCGCAAACAAAGTCATTGGTATTTGGTACGTTGGCTATTCTGCTGATTTAGCGCAACTTGAAAAGGTCATTGAGGCTTCAACAATTCTTGAAAACGGTTTTGTTGCTGCGGGACAATAACAACAACGTCCGTATGCATTCCTCCAAGGTGAATAACGCTCAGGTTGAGGCTGCTTTAAATGGTGACAGCGGTGAATGGGTTGTCCGAAGTGTCCCTTACTCAAATTGGAACTACGAGCTTTTGATGGCATACCCAAAATCAGAAGTGAACAGCATGATTATCCAGTCTGCGCTGAAGGTGTTTGGCGGCGTGATATTAGCCATGCTGCTGGTGGCGTTAATCATGATGGTAGTGATGCGCACTATTGTGTCCGGCCCAATGAAAACCTTTATTGCTACTATCGATGACATTGCTGACGGCGAAGGTGATCTCACCAAGCGCATCAGTTCCTCCCGGAAGGATGAGTTCGGGGTAATGTCCGGCAGCTTCGACCGCGTGCTTGAGAAGATCCAGAACACCATTAAAGAAGCCTCCCAATCTTCTTCTGAACTGACGGAATCATCCCGCGCGTTGTCTGAGATAGCAGAGCGCTCTTCAAGTGCCATGCAGATGCAGCGGACGGAGACAGAGCAGATTACCCATGCGATCAGCGAGTTGGATGCGGCATCTCATGCAGTCGCTGACAGCGCAGAGACGGCTTCCCGGGCGGTGAGTGATGCAAATGAACAGGTTCGGAAAGGGAACGATGTTGTTCAACAAATGATTTCGAGCATCGAGCACCAGAATCAATCTATGGCATCCTCCACCCATGTGGTGAACGAGCTGGCTAGCGCAACGGATGATATCAGCGGGATTCTGGACGTTATCCTGCAAATTGCCGAACAGACAAACCTGTTGGCATTGAATGCTGCGATTGAAGCTGCCCGGGCAGGAGAGCAAGGACGAGGTTTTGCCGTTGTGGCTGACGAAGTTCGTTCGCTGGCAAGCAGGACTCAGGCATCTACTGAGGAAATCCGTACCATGATTGAACGTCTCCAGGCAGGAACGAAAGAGATGTTGGCACTGATGGAGAAAAACCGGGAAAGCTCTCTGGAAAATGTGGATGTGGCGAAATCCGCCGGAACGGTGCTGGAAAATATCCTTGATGCGGTGAAGCTGATTTCCGATGCCAATGCGGATATCAGCACTGCCGCAGACAGGCAGCGCAGTGTTTCAGGAGAGATAAACAACAACATCTCCCGTATCAACCAGATCAGCCAGGACAATTCCGAATACACCGAGGAGACCCGGGAGTCTGCAACATCTCTGCAGGCGCTGGCCGCAGAAATGAACCGCCAGCTTTCATTTTACAAGGTGTGATGGTGAACGCCTTACATCAGGGAAAACAAAAGCCCCGGGGTTCATACCCCGGGGCTTTCCCTTTCAACTGACACTAATCGGATTCGTTCATTGACCAGAAATGAATAATTTCTACCTGTCCGCATGTTACGCGAATGAGTCCGTTCAGCAGAGAAAATCAAGCATTACGCTTTCTTTTTAACCACATTCGAAAATACTGCATGTAGATCGCTCGGGGTGGTTTCTTCATCCAGTTTCAATTTGGACTTTATGTGGTCCAGATGAATGCGCATCAGGCTGATGGCTTTTTCCTTATCCTTGGCCGCAATCGCATCCAGTAACTGGGTGTGCTCGTCATAAGAACAATTGGTGTGCTTGGCGGATTCGTAAAGGGCGATAATCAGCGAACTTTGCGAAACCAGGCTGCGCTGGAAACTCATCAGCGGCGGGTTGTTCGCCATTGCTGCCATTTTAATGTGGAACTCACCTGACAGGCGGATTCCCCGGCCAAGATCGCCTTTCTCAAAAGCCTGGTGCTCTTCAGCAACCATTTCACGGCACTGGGAAATTTGTTCAGCTGTTGCGTGCTCTGCGGCCAGTTCTACAATAGCCAGCTCCAGCACCTCGCGGGCTTTCAGAATCTGCTTGGCTTCGGTCACTGTGGGCGAGGAAACAATGGCTCCCCGGTTAGCGGATATTCACCACCTGTTCGACGGAAAGGCGCAGCAGCGCGCGTCGGATAATGGTTCGGCTGACACCAAAAATCTCCCCCATGGCTTCTTCGCTGAGTTTGGTACCCGGTGGGAGTCGCTGTTCCAAAATGGCATCGAAGATGTGTCCGTAGACAATGTCGTCCTGGGTTTGTCCTGCTTCTTTAGATTTGGATTTTTTGATGTTGGTTTTGGTCAGTTCAGCCATTCTATTTCTTCTTTCCTTTGCCTGGCGGCGAGTGCAATTGGCCTTTGTTGTCAGGGATTGTACAACAGCTGGTTACAGATTGTATTCACGAGCCGGGAATCTGTTGTCGGAGCCGCATTTTTCCCAAAAAAAAGCCCCGGTACGAATACCGGGGCGTGGACTAGGAGAATGTTGCTTAAAGTTTTAAAACAATGTCAGATTAAGGCGTTACACCATTTCGTGTAAGCAACTTAGCGGCGTCTCCCACTCTGTTTGCGACAACGCCAGATTGGCTGACTTGTTAATCGAGCAATTCGTAGCACGGCAGTGTCAAGAAGTCGGCAAAGTCCTCATCGGTGGAAAGCTTGTCAAAGACTTCAGCCGCTTTTTCAAATTGTCGCCCAGCCAGCGCCTCCTGACCGATTTCCTTGAGAATATGATCCAATTCTTCTTTCAGGAACTGGCGGAATACGGCTGGGGTAAACGGGGTGCCATCATCCAGGGACACCTCATGGTGCAGCCACTGCCAGATATTGGCTCGGGAGATTTCTGCGGTTGCCGCGTCTTCCATTAAGCCGTAAATCGGAACGCAACCGGCGCCGCGCAGCCAGCTTTCCATGTAATACAGCGCAATCCGAATGTTCTTGCGCACACCGGCTCCGTCTTTCGGCCCGTCACAGGCTGCGAGCAGGACATCGGCTCCAAACTCTCCTTCGGGCATCACATCTAACTGGTTGGGTTTTGCTTTCAGGTATTGATCAAATATTCCGCGTGCCAGTTCAACCAGGTAGGGGTGGGCAACCCAGGTGCCGTCGTGACCGTTTTGGGCTTCGCGATGTTTATCTTCGGTCACTTTTTGGGTGACAAAGGCCATTTGCTCGGGGTCTTTGGCTGGGATGAAGGCTGACATTCCTCCCATGGCGAACGCACCGCGGCGGTGGCAGGTTTGGATAAGGCGTTTGCTGTAAGCATCCAGAAACGGTTTATCCATGCCAACAGCGTGGCGGTCCGGGAGAATCCTGTCTTTGTGGTTTCTGAGCGTTTTGATGTAGCTGAAAATGTAGTCCCAGCGGCCACAGTTCATGCCGACAATATGGTGCCGAAGTGCATACAGTATTTCCTCCATCTGAAAGACGGCCGGAAGGGTTTCAATCAGCACCGTTGCTCGAACCGTTCCGGTTTCAACCCCAAAATGGTTTTCCGTAAAGGTAAACACCTCTTCCCACCACTGTGCTTCTTCCATGGATTCCAGTTTTGGCAGGTAGTAGTAAACCCCTTGTCCCTTGGCGGCACGACTGGCGTGGTTGTGGAAGAAATACAATGCGAAATCCATCAGGCAACCGGGAACAGGCTTGCCGTTAAAGGTAATGTGGTTTTCACGAAGATGCAGGCCTCTGGGGCGGGCAATCAGGACTGCCGGGTTCTCAGCAAGTGCATAGTGTTTGCCCGATTTTGGATCAGTGAACTCTATGGTGCCGTTATTGGCGTCTCGCATGTTGATCTGGCCGCGCACCATATTTTCCCATGTAGGGGATGTGGCGTCTTCAAAACAGCACATAAAGACATTTGCACCGGAGTTGAGGGCATTAATAACCATTTTACGATCAACCGGACCGGTGATCTCTACCCGGCGATCAGTCAGCGGAGCGGGAACGGGGGCAACTTTCCAGCTCAGATCTTTCCGAATAGAAAGAGTATCGGCACGAAAGCCCGGCAGATCGCCTCTGTCATACTTTTGCTGCTTTTCTGCACGCGCAGACATCAGCTTCTCAAGCGAGGGGGCGAACTGCGCGACCAGAACTTCCAGAAACGCCAGAGCGTTTTCGGAGAGAATCGCGTTGGCATCCTGACTGAATATCGGACCTTTTAGCTCAAGCTTGACGGACGGGGATGGTCGTCCGCTGGGAGTATTAAGTCTTTCCATAACCATTGGTAACTCCAATTTTACACTTGTATTTTGTATACATTCTTATGTGTTCACCTATCAATTTATACCGGATTATTTGTCAGCAATCAAAATCATTTGTTAACTCGGTGTACTCAAAATTGCACGTAAATTTAAGCTGATACTTCGCTGTGTCTTCTTAATGCACTGTTATTGCAACACTACTTGTCGTATCAATGGATGGTGGCGGGAATGTTGTTTCTAAATTGTTAAATTTATTCTTGATGATTTTTTGTTTTCGATCTTAGAATACAATAACAGATCAAATTGTATACAAAATGGGGTTTGATATGGCAAAAATGCGAGCAATTGATGCCGCCGTGGCGGTTTTGCGCAAGGAAGGGGTAGATATCGCCTTTGGTGTTCCCGGCGCCGCAATCAATCCGTTTTATTCCGCGCTTGAAAAAGCAGGGGGATAGGTCATGTCCTGGCGCGCCATGTGGAAGGTGCTTCTCACATGGCTGAAGGGTATACCCGTGCGAATCCCGGGAATATCGGCGTGTGTGTAGGGACATCTGGCCCAGCGGGGACAGATATGATCACCGGCCTTTATTCCGCATCAGCCGATTCCATTCCCATTTTGTGTATTACCGGGCAAGCCCCCCGGGGCCGTCTGCATAAAGAAGACTTTCAGGCCGTGGATATAAATTCCATCGCCGGCCCGGTAACGAAGTGGTGTACCACCGTACATGAGCCGGCCCAGGTGCCCCGTGCTTTCCAGCAAGCTTTCCATGTGATGCGCTCAGGCCGCCCCGGTCCCGTTTTGATCGATCTGCCAATCGATGTCCAGTTAGCGGAAATTGAGTTCGACATCGACAGCTATGAACCTTGCTCCTTATAAGCCGGAGGCCAGCCAGGCACAAATTGAAAAAGCACTTGAGATGCTTTGTTCAGCAGAACGCCCGCTGATTGTCGCCGGAGGCGGCATTATTAATGCTGACGCCTCCCCGCTTCTTCAGGAACTGGCGGAAATCACCGGCATTCCGGTTGTCCCGACTCTGATGGGGTGGGGAAGCATTCCTGATGACCACCCTTTGATGGCCGGATGGTGGGATTGCAGACTTCACACCGCTATGGCAACGCAACCCTGCTCGAATCTGATGTGGTATTTGGCATCGGTAACCGTTGGGCAAACCGTCATACCGGGTCAGTTGATGTTTATACCGAAGGACGCCGTTTTATCCATATTGATATCGAACCTACTCAGATTGGGCGGGTGTTCTGTCCGGACCTCGGTATTGTTTCCGATGCAGGCGCGGCACTTGAAAAGCTGGTTGCAACGGCAAAGGTGTGGCGCGATACCGGAAAACTGCCGGATTACCGTGTCTGGGCGGCATCCTGTCAGGCGCGCAAGCGTACCATGCTGCGCAAGACCCATTTCACTGACCAGCCTGCAAAGCCGATGCGGGTTTATGAGGAAATGAACAAAGTATTTGGAAAGGAGACCTGTTATGTCAGCACCATCGGACTTTCGCATATTGCAGCCGCACAGTTTCTGCACGTATACAAACCACGCCACTGGATCAACTGCGGCCAGGCCGGCCCATTGGGGTGGACGATCCCGGCCGCGCTGGGCGTACGGGCAGCCGACCCGGAGCGCGAAATAGTTGCCGTCTCTGGTGACTATGACTTTCAGTTCATGATTGAAGAACTGGCTGTCGGGGCACAATTCCACCTTCCGTACATTCATGTGCTGGTGAACAACTCATACCTTGGGCTTATCAGGCAGGCACAGCGACAGTTCAATATTGACTACTGTGTCCAGTTGTCGTTTGAAAATCAGAATGCTCCGGAACTGGGTGCGTATGGCGTTGATCACGTCGCTGTTGTCGAAGGGCTGGGTTGCAAAGCTATTCGGGTACGCGATCCTGAGCACATTGCCGCGGCGCTGGAAGATGCCAAAACATTGATGAAGCGACACCGGGTACCTGTAGTGGTGGAGGTGATTCTGGAGCGTGTGACCAATATTGCCATGGGAACAGAAATTAACGCGATTAACGAATTCGAGCCACTGGCAGAAACACCTGCAGATGCGCCAACTGCCCTGGCAAACCAAAATTAAAGGGTCAAACCAGAAGGATTCTGAACATGCCAAAACTTGCTGCCAACTTATCCATGCTGTTTACCGAGCTTCCGTTTTTGGAAAGGTTCGGTGCAGCCGCAGAGTTTGGATTTAAGGGGGTCGAATACCTCTTCCCATACAGTTTCGATGTCATTGCTATCCGGGAAGAACTGGACAAACACGGGCTGAAACAGGTGCTTTTTAATCTGCCAGCCGGTGACTGGGATGCCGGTGATCGTGGTATGCTGCTGACCCTGCGCGTATTGAGGAGTTTCGTTTGGGCGTGCCCCTTGCCATCGAATATGCCCGGGCTCTTGGATGCGAGCAGGTTAACTGCCTGGCAGGGATTGTACCGGATGGAGTCAGTCAGCATGACGCAGAGGCAACACTGGTAGCAAACCTAAAATATGCCGCTGCTGAGCTGGAAAAAGCCGGAATCCGGCTGGTTATGGAAGCAATTAATACGCGCGATATTCCCGGCTTTGCCCTTAACACCACAGCTCAGGCTCTGCGCATTCACGAAGCGGTAGGCAGCAAAAACCTTGCCCTTCAGTACGATATTTACCACATGCAAATTATGGAAGGTGACATCGCACCCACATTGTCTGCGCATCTGAGTGATATCGGTCATGTCCAGCTTGCAGATACGCCGGGAAGGCATGAACCGGGTACCGGTGAGCTGAATTACCATTTCCTATTCAGCCACCTAGACAGCATTGGTTACCGGGGCTGGGTTGGATGCGAATACAAACCGGCGATAACTACCCGGGAGGGCCTGGCTTGGCTTCAAGACTTCGGAATGAACCAGGAGGGATGAGATGAGTGTCATTGCGTTTATTGGTACCGGCATTATGGGGAAGCCCATGGCGGAGAACCTGCAAAAAGCCGGGCACCAACTGGTGTTATCTGAACACCATAACCGTGCACCGGAAGATCTGGTAACTGCGGGGGCTCAGGTCGTTTCTACGCCAAGGGAAGCAGCAATAATGGCGGATTACATCATCCTGATGGTGCCAAATACTCCTCAGGTCGAAGAAGTGCTGTTTGGCGAGAATGGCGTTGAGCAAGGTTTGCGGGCAGGTAAAACCGTTATTGATATGAGCTCTATCGCCCCCGTTGAGACAAAAGCGTTTGCCACGAGGGTGAAGGAGAGCGGAGCTCAGTATCTGGATGCGCCGGTTTCCGGCGGTGAAGTCGGAGCAATAAACGGCACACTGACCATCATGGTGGGAGGCGTCCAGGAAGCCTTTGATGACGCTAAGCCTTTGTTCGACATTATGGGGCAGAACATCAACCTGGTTGGAGAAAATGGAGCCGGGCAAGTGTGCAAAGTCGCCAATCAGATCATTGTTGCCCTCAATATTGAAGCGGTGGCAGAAGCTTGGTATTCGCCTCGAAAGCCGGTGCGGATCCTTCCCGCGTCCGGCAGGCACTGATGGGTGGATTTGCTAACTCCAAAATTCTTGAAGTACACGGTGAGAGGATGGTGAAAGGGACGTTTGATCCGGGTTTCCGTATCCAGCTTCACCAAAAAGACCTTAACCTGGCGTTGCGCGGTGCAGAAGTTCTTGGGGTTGCGTTGCCCAATACCGAAAAAGCACAGGAACTGTTCAGCCAATGTGTTGATCAGGGCGGTGCAGGCTGGGATCACTCGGCAATGATCAAAGCACTGGAATCCCTTGCCGGGCATAGCATCCGTTAACTGCTTACCATTGTAACCCTTGCCCGGGGTGGGATGACCCGGGCCTTTTTCCACCCCGCTTGTAATCTATACCTAAACCACCTCAAGGTGCGTGATTC